>JASLXW010000138.1 GCA_030740135.1 Nitrospinota bacterium | reverse complement strand
ATCGCGGGCATCCTCGAGAACCAAGGGCAGTTTGCCGCGGCGCACAAGGAGTTGGAGATCCTGCTTCGCGATCACCCCAAGTCCGTGGACGGCCGGATTCAGGTCAGCCGCGTGCTCATGGATCTCAAACGCGAGGAGGAGGCGCTGAAAACCCTCGAAGCGGTCCGGACCCTCGCCCCCAAAGACCCCCGGGCCCCGTTCATGCTGGGACTTTTCAAGGCCCGCCGGAAGAAATTCAGACCCGCCATTCCCCACTACCGCCGCGCCATCGCGCTGGCGCCGAAGAACGAACGGTATCTGTTCAACCTGGGCGTGGCCCACTACGAGCTGAAGGAATACCGAGAAGTCGCCCGGGTGATGCAGGCCGTTCTGAAGATCAATCCGCGCAATTCCAACGCCAACAACCTGTTGGGTTACATGTGGTCCGAGCAGGGCATCCGCCTGGACGAGGCCGTTGCGGCTGTGGAAAAGGCCTTGGCCCTCGAACCCAACAACGGGGCGTTCATGGATAGCCTGGGCTGGGTCTATTACAAGAAGGGATGGCTCAAAAAGGCGCTGAAGAAGCTGGAGCTGGCGACCTCTCTTCTCCCGGACGACCCGGTTATCCTGGATCATCTGGGAGATGTGTACTTTGCTCTGAAACGGTGGAAGGCGGCCAGGCGCGCCTGGCGGAGATCTCTCAAGATCGATTCCAAGAACAAAAAAGTCCGAGCCAAATTCGAGCGCGTGCAAAAGGAACTCCAAAGGGCGGAACGAAGGTGAGACCCCTTCGGACCGCGGCGGCGGGGTGGATCCTGGCCGCCGCGGCGGGTTGCGCCTCCATCGCCGCCGTCCCTCCCCCCCCGGAAGCCGGCCGGTTCCTGAGCCGCCCCGATTCGCTCCTGGAACGGGTTCGGCGGGCGCGAAATCGTATGCGCGACCTGCGGGGACTGGTGGAAATCACCCTGGATTCCGGGCAAGAGCGTTACGTCGGAAAGGCGGTCCTGCTTCTTCGGGCCGGGGGGTCGATCCGGCTTGAGCCGCTCAACTTCTTCGGCCGGCCGCTGATCTACATCATCGCGCACAACGGCCGTTTGCAGGCCTACCAACCCGGCAGCCGCAAGCACTTCCGCGGGCGCGCCACCCCTGAGAACCTGCGTCAGTGGATCGGAATTCCGCTTTTCCCCAAAGAAGTGGTGGATATTCTCTGGGCGGAAGTCGCGGCGCCCGGAAAAGGGGCTCAAGTCCGGGCCGCGTGGGACGGCTCGGGCGGCGGGCCCGGGGCCTACCGCCTGGAAGTCCTCATGAACGGGGGGTCGGCGCGCCGCTGGTGGGTCGACGCCCGGACCTTCCTGCCCATCCGGTTTCAGGCGCTCGGGCCCGGAGGAGAAGCCGTGTTGACCGTCCGGTACGACGCCTATCGCAGGGAAGCGGACACGCTGCTCCCGACGGATGTCTCGGTCGAAGTGGGGCCGGACGAGCGGACCCTCGAGGTCCATTACGGCCGGGTGTCGGTGAACCGGGGCCTGACGCCGCCGGCCTTCCACCTCCCGGTTCCCGCGGATGTCCCCGTGATCCCCATGGGTCGTTGACAACGATGACCCCGCGGACCCTGAGTCTTTATCCTCCGGCGAAAATCAACTTGGGCCTGACTGTGCGGGGCAGGCGTCCGGACGGATATCACGAGGTCCGGACGGTCCTTCAAAAAGTGGCCCTGCGGGACCGCGTGACCTTGACGCGCCGACCCCGGGGGCTGCGCGTCTGGTGCTCGCATCCCGACGTTCCCGATGGAGCGCTCAATCTCGCCCATCGTGCGGCCGGACTCTTGCTGGGGAAGACGCGCTCCACGGCAGGCTGTTCGGTGTACATCGAGAAAAAGATCCCCGCCGCGGCGGGGCTGGGCGGAGGGAGCGCCGATGCGGCGGCGGTTCTGTTCGGCCTGAACGCCCTGTTGGAGCTGGGTCTTTCGATGGAAGCCCTCTCGGCCATGGCGGAGGAACTCGGGGCGGATGTTCCGTTTTTTCTGGGCGGATCGTGCGCCTTGGGTGAAGGAAAGGGGGACCGTCTGACCGAGATCCCGCCCGGGCCGGTCCGTCCGGTGGTTCTGGTCAAACCGCCCCTTTCCGTGTCGACCGCGTGGGCGTACGGGGCGTTGAAATCCGGGTTGACACTCCCTGCCGGCAAACCTAAAATGAAGGGCGAAAAACCCGTGATTCCCCGGCTTCCGCCGGAGTGGGACGCGGGGCGGAACGACTTGGAGGGGCCGGTGATCACGGCCCACCCCATCGTCGGGGAATTAAAATCCCGGCTGGAGAGACTGGGCGCAAAGCCCGCCCTCATGAGCGGGAGCGGGCCGACGGTCTTTGGATGGTTTCGTGATGCCCGGCGGGCGGAGCGCGTCGCCCGGAGCATCGCGGGCGATGGGTTCTATTCTCGCTTGACCCGAACTCTAGGAGTGGAAGACCGCATGTTCTGAGGTTTCCGAAGGAGCCAAGGGCCCCGAAAGGGGGGGGGTGGTGGCGAATGGAAATCACTGAGGTCCGTGTATACCCCGTTGACGAAGACAAGCTGAAGGCCTATGTGACCATCACTTTTGATCAATGCTTCGTCGTCAGAGACTTGAAGATCATTCACGGGACCAACGGATTGTTCGTGGCCATGCCGAGTCGAAAGTGCAAGGATGGCTCGTTCAAGGACACCGCGCACCCTCTGAACAGCGAAACCCGTCGGATGATTGAAGACCGGATTTTGGGCCGGTACCAAGAGATCTTGCACCAGCGTCAGGAGCCCCGGCAAACGACGCCGCCCGCGGAGGGCGAGGGGTCGGGCGACGGGGCGCCCCCTCCCGGATTCACGGATCCTTTTTGAGGGAGTGGATTTGCCCCTTCTTGGGGCGTAGCCAAGCGGTAAGGCACTGGGTTTTGGACCCAGCATACGGAGGTTCGAATCCTCCCGCCCCAGCCAGCGTACAGTTCTTGACCCATCGGGGACCCCGATATCGATGAACGGAGAATTGAAGCTGTTTTCCGGCCGGGCCAATCCGGACTTGGCGGAGGAGATCGCCCAATCGCTGAACATTCCGTTGGGGAAAATCGAGATCGTCGACTTCAGCGACGGGGAGATCAACGTCTACATCCAGGAAAACATCCGGGGGATGGATTGTTTCCTGATCCAATCGACCTGCACCCCGGCCCAGTCGAACATCATGGAGTTGTTGATCCTGATCGACGCCTTCCGGCGCGCGTCGGCCCGGCGCATCACGGCGGTGATGCCCTACTTCGGCTACGCCCGCCAGGACCGCAAGGTGCAGCCCCGGGTCCCCATCACGGCCAAGCTGGTGGCCAACCTTCTCGGGGCCGCGGGCGCGGATCGCATTCTCACCATGGACCTGCACGCCGGTCAGATACAAGGGTTTTTCGACATTCCGGTGGACCACCTGTTCGCCGCGCCGATCATCATCGACTACTTCCTTCAACTGGACATGCCGGACCTGACCGTTGTGTCTCCCGATGCGGGCGGCGTCGAGCGGGCCCGGGCCTTCGCCAAGCGGATGAACGCCCCGCTGGGGATTATCGATAAGCGCCGGGAAAGGGAAAACGTGGCCCAGGCGATGAACGTCATCGGGGACGTCAAAGACCGGACGATCCTCATCGTGGACGACATGATCGACACGGCGGGAACCTTGACCGAGGGGACCCGGGCCTTGATGGAGAAAGGGGCGAAGACCGTATACGCGAGCGCGACGCACCCGGTCTTCTCCGGTCCCGCCATCGACCGGATCGAAAACTCCGTGCTGACGGAAGTGGTGGTCACGAACACCATCCCGCTCAATCCCCGCGCGGTCGAGTGCCCGCGCATCCGCGCCCTGCCGATCGCCCACCTGTTGGGCGACGCGATTGAACGCATTCACAGCGAAAGCTCGGTCAGCTCGCTGTTTGTCTGATGAGAGGAAGGTCATGGAAGAGTTGGTGTTGAACGCCCAGCCCCGGGAAGGCCGGGGGAAAGGCGCCGCCCGCCGCGTTCGCCGGAACGGAGGCGTCCCGGCGGTGATGTACGGGGAAGGGGAGAACCTCTCCCTTGTCCTTGACCCACGGGAGTTCCAAATGCTCTTGAACACGGAGGCGGGGGTCAACGCCCTCATGAGCCTCAGGGTCGAGGGGGATGCGGACGTCAAGCGTGTGGTCATGGTCCGGGACCTGCAGAGCGACCCCGTCCGGGGCGAGGTCCTGCACGCCGACCTGCTTCGGATCTCCATGGATCAGGAGATCGAGGTCGAGATCCCCATCAACCTGGAGGGCACGCCCATCGGGGTGTCCCAGGACGACGGCTATCTCGGCCAGCTGCTCTCGAGCCTGACCGTCCGCTGTCTGCCGACGGCCATCCCGCCCGTCATTCGGGCCGACGTGAGCGAGCTCTTGATCGGACAGGTCCTCCATGTGGAAGACCTGGAATTTCCGGAGGGCGTCACCGTCCTGACCGAAACCGAAGAGGCGGTCGCCAGCGTGACCATCGTAACGGTCGAGGAAGAGGCCCCGGCCGAGGTGGAGGAAGGCGAAGAGGTCGAGGCGGCGGAAGGCGAGGACAAGGCGGAGGGAGAGGAGTCCGAATCGGCCGAATCGGCCAAAGAAGAGCCCTCCAAGGATTGAGGCTTTTCAAGCCCCGCCCCAGGCCGGAACCGGGTGAAATCGTTCTGGTCATCGGGATGGGAAATCCTGGGGCCGAGTACGAAGAGACCCGCCACAACATCGGGTTTCTCGTGGTGGATGAAATGGCGGCCCGGCTGGGCGTCGCGTTCGAGGAAGCGGGCCGTTGTTCGCTTGCGGACAATGGCTCTCTTTATGACCGCCGCGTCATCCTGGCCAAGCCGCAGACCTACATGAATCGTTCCGGCGGGGCGGTTCGGGGGCTGATGAAAGCGCACGGCCTGGGGCCCGCGGACCTGCTGGCCGTCCACGATGACCTGGACATCGAGTTTGGAAAGGTCCGCCTCAAGCGCGGGGGCGGAGACGGCGGGCAACGCGGAATCCGTTCCATCATTGCGAGCCTGGGCGGAGGGGATTTTGCCCGCATCCGGGTGGGGATCGGCCGCGGGTCCGAACGGGGAAACGAGGCCGATTACGTCCTGAGCCCGTTTACCCGCCATGAGCGCGGGGAGTTACAAGCGGTGATCGACATGGCCGTCGATCGGGTTTTTGGATTGATCCGAACTTGGGACCGGGATCGGATCCCAGAGGGTCGGAAGGGAGATTGAGCTCGATGGAAGGATTGACCGGCTGGGCGCCCATTCTCGGGTTGATCGGCCTACTGATCGCCGGACTGCTGTATCGCTACATCATGGCTCAGCCCGCGGGGAACGAGAAGATGCGGGGCTTGGCCCAGGCCATTCACGACGGGGCCATGGTGTTCCTCAAGCAGGAATACAAGATCCTGGCCGTGTTCGTCGTTGTGGTGTTCATTTTGATCGCGGCGTTCCTGGAGATCAGGACGGCCGTTGCCTTTCTCGGCGGGGCCGTCTGCTCCGTCCTGGCGGGCTTCTTCGGGATGAAGGCGGCGACCCGCGCCAATCTGCGCACGGCCGAGGCCGCCCGCGCAGGCAGCCAGGGCAAGGCGTTGAGCATGGCCTTTTTCGGCGGCTCCATCATGGGGCTTTCGGTGGCCAGCCTCGGGCTTGTGGGCGTGGGCTTCTTTTTCTGGCTGTTTGCGGGCCAAGACACCTCCGCCATCTTCGGGTTCGCCATGGGGGCCAGCTCCATCGCACTGTTCGCCCGCGTGGGGGGCGGTATCTACACCAAGACGGCCGATGTCGGCTCCGACCTGGTCGGGAAGGTGGAGGCCGGAATTCCCGAGGACGATCCCCGAAACCCCGGCGTCATCGCCGACCTGGTCGGCGACAACGTGGGCGACGTGGCGGGCATGGGCGCGGACCTTTTCGAGTCTTATGTGGGGAGCATCATCGCGGTGATCGCCATCGGCGCCACCCTCGGCGCCGCGGCCCCGGCGGCCATGGCGCTCCCGCTGGTGATCACGATGGTGGGTCTGATCGCCTCCATGCTGGGAATCCTCTCGGTCCGCCTCTTCCAGAACATGGAACCGACCGCCGTCTTGCGGTACTCCACGTACCTCAGCGCGGCCATCATGCTCGTCCCCTCCTACTTCTTAACGGTGCGGATGGGGCTTTCGGCCAACGTGTTCTGGGCCGTCCTGTCGGGATCGGTCGCCGGCATCCTGATCGGCCGGTTGACCGAATACTACACGGCGGGCAAGCCGGTGATCCGCTTGGCCGAGGCCTGCAAGACCGGCGTGGCCACCAACATCATCGCGGGCCTGGCGCTGGCGATGGAAAGCGCGGCCCCGAGCGTCCTCGTGATCGCCGCCGCCACCCTGGCCGCGTCGAAACTGGCGGGCCTGTACGGGATTGCCATCTCGGCCGTCGGGATGCTGGCCACCATCGGCATCACGATGTCGGTGGACGCCTATGGACCCATCGCCGATAACGGCGGCGGGATTTCCGAAATGGCGGAGCTCGGCCCGGAGACGCGAAAGATCACCGACAGTCTCGATTCGCTCGGCAACACCACCGCCGCCATCGGCAAGGGCTTCGCGATCGGATCGGCCGCGCTGACGGCCCTGGCCCTCTTTTCGGCCTACACCGCCGCCGCCAAGCTCGACATCATCAACCTGACCAACGCAACGGTCGTGGTCGGACTGCTCATCGGCGGGGCGATACCGTTCTTCATCGGGGCGGTCACGACAACCTCCGTCGGCAAGGCCGCCTTCAAGATGGTGGAAGAGATCCGGCGACAGTTCCGGGAGATTCCCGGCCTGATGGAAGGGACGGGGACGCCCGATCACGAGCGGTGCATCGCCATCAGCACCACCTCGGCCCTGCGGGAAATGATCCTGCCCGGCGTGACGGCGGTCGTGATGCCCGTCCTGGTCGGCTTCCTCCTGGGCCGCGAGGCCCTGGGGGGGATGCTGGCGGGCGCGACGCTGACGGGCGTTCTGCTGGCGCTGATGATGGCCAACGGCGGCGGCGCCTGGGACAACGCCAAGAAGTACATAGAGGAAGGAAACCTGGGCGGAAAGGGCTCCGAGGCCCACAAGGCGGGCGTCGTCGGAGACACCGTGGGCGACCCGCTGAAAGACACGTCGGGACCCTCGATGAACATCCTCATCAAGCTGATGTCCATCATTTCGCTGGTGATGGCCCCCCTGCTTTTGTAAGAACCCGGGTTGCCGATCCGGCCGGCGCCGACTAGATAGGGAAAACAGCGATTGTGCTCAGGGGAGCCCTTGTGATAGGGTTGCCCCGCTTCGTATTTCTCCTTGCTCCAGGCGGCCGGTGCCCCATGGCGGGGCCGGTCTCGGCCTGTGGGCTGCCAACCCGAGAGGAGAACTGGATGACCCACTACGAAACCATTCTGATCTTCCATCCCGACCTGTCCGATGAAGAGATCGAAACCCAGGCCGAGGCCGTCCGGGATCGCCTGACGGCGGGCGGCGCCGAGCTCTCGAACCTCGAGCATTGGGGGAAGAGACGCCTCGCGTACGGCATTCGCCGGCAGCGGTACGGCCACTACGTCCTCTATCGATACACCGGTCCCGCCAAGGTGATCCGCGAAACGGAGAATCACCTGACAATCTCCGAGCACGTTCTGAAATACCTCACCGTCCGGTGCGGGGCCGACGAAGCGACCCCGCCCGATTTGTTGCGCGGCGAGCGCACACACGCGGAGGGGGGCGAAGCCGCCGAGAAAACGTCGCCCGGCGCGCCGGAGCGGACGCGTCCGCCGGCGGAATCATCCGTTTCGGAACAGGCCCCCCCGGCGCCGGAAGAAGCCGATGAGAAAGCCGCCGAGCCGGCCGCGGCGGAACCCGAGCCGGCCGTAGCGGAAGCCGAGGCGCCTGCGGTGGAACCCGAGCCGGCCGCAACGGAAGCCGAGACGCCGGACGTGGAACCCGGGGCGTAACCCCGCGCCGGAGGGTCAGGAGGAAGAAGCGAGATGGCCAACTACAATCGAGTGATCCTGTTGGGCAACCTCACCCGCGATCCGGAAGTCCGCTACACGCCCCAAGGCACGCCCGTGGCCAACTTCGGCCTCGCCGTCAATCATCGGTACCGTCAAGGCGAAGAACAGCGGGAGGACACCTGCTTCGTGGACATCGTGGCTTTCGGGCGGCAGGCCGAGCTGGTGGGTGAATACCTCTCCAAAGGGCGCTCCGCGCTGATCGAAGGCCGGCTCCAATACCGCACCTGGGAAGCGCAGGATGGCGCCAAGCGGAGCAAGCACGAGGTGGTCGCCCAGAGCGTGGAATTCATGCCCCAGTCGGGCCAGGCCGGCCAAGCTGGCCAGGCGGGAGACGGCGGCCGAAAGCCCCGGGCGCAAGACCCGGATGAGGGCGCGCCCCCCCCTTCCGTCGATGACGACATTCCCTTCTAGGAGACATTTCCTTTGGCACTCAGGAAACCGGTCAGAAGAAAGAAGAAGCGCTACGTGCCCAAGAAGGTCTGCCGCTTCTGTGCGGACAAGGTGAAACACATTGATTACAAGGACCTTCGCCGCATCCGGAACTTGATGACCGAGAGGGGGAAGATCATCTCTCGGAGAATTTCGGGCAACTGCGCGCGCCACCAAAGACAGCTCACCGCGGCCATCAAGCGGGCCCGGAACATCGCCCTGTTGCCCTTCGCCGTCGATCGGCAATGACAGGCGGCGGAAAGGCCCTGGGCGAGCCGCCTTCAGGCGGCCCGGGCGCTTCCCGGCCGGGCCTGCGGGAAAAACCGGATTCAAGCCGGAGACTCAGCCCGGCGGGAAGCGACTCCCGAGGTTTCGGACATGGGCATTGACACATCCCGGCCGGCTGAAGACGGGGACGCGGGAGGCGCCGATGCATCCACTCCCCGGCCGGGCGCCGCGCCCGACCTTCCGACCCCCGGCGGGGACTCCCCGGACCGGCGGGACCTTCCGGAGCCCGGGGGGATTCTCCTGTCCGACGCGGCCCAGATTCTGGCCTTTGGGGGCGCGACGTTTCTACTCTATCTGGCCCTGGAGCGATT
>JASLXW010000137.1 GCA_030740135.1 Nitrospinota bacterium | reverse complement strand
TGTACGAAAATCCTAACCCTCAAACTGCACCGGTTTCAGGGGGGCAGGTCAGACCTCGTCCATCGCTTCGTCCCGGACGAGGTCGGGAATGGTCCCGGTGATGGGGCTGATAAGGGGCTCCAGGGTTTTCAGGGTCTCTTCGGGACGGCAGACCCGGTGGCTGCCGTCGGCGGTGAAGCGCTTGGGACGGTTTTCAAGAAAAATCCGCGCCTTCCCGGCCGAATCGGGGTCTTCCTTCATGGGCTCGCCGCAAACTTCACAATCCGGGAGTTTTTGAACTTTGTGCGCCCGCGTCTCCAGCGCCTTCAAGTCGATGGTCAGAACGCTGTCCTTCAATACCTTGTGCCCGCCGAGAGCGGCCCATTTGGCGATCTCGGTCGCCGCGAGATTGGCCGCCGCCGCCCGCGTTGTGGGCAGGGCGCCCCGGGAGAGGACCGGATGGTCCTCCTGTGAACCCTGGGCGACCATCTCTTCGGGGCGGTTTTCCTTGAGGCGGCGCGCCAGGCAGACCCAGCATGCGCCTCCCCCTTCCTCCCCGCCGCTATCGAAGACCGGCCCCCCAGCCAGAGCACCTGTCCCACGGCCTTGACGGGCATCCAGGGCCTCTCGGCCTCATGCATCCGCTTGTTCATCTCGGCCAGGCCCGTTTGCAGGTAGTCCTCCACGACGGCGACGGCCAGGGAGGCCTCGCCCCCCCCCTCCCCGGCGGCGGAAATCTCCAGAGCGGCCAAGGCCGCCGACAGGGCCGCGGCGTCCCCGGACGTGTTCCCGATGGGAACCACCGCCACGGAGGTTCCGGCGAGACGTTCCGCCGCTTCCTTCGCGTCCGCGTCCAGGCCATGCCAGAAGGCGGCTTGCGCCAGGGGCCGTCCATCCGGCGCGGGGGGGGGGGCGATGTAGCCCTTCTTCTCCAGCGTCATGAGGGCGTAGTAGGCCTTCTCGGGGGGTGCGTCCGGCTTCAGGGCGTCGACGATCCCGTCCATCGTCCGGGCGCCGTCCAGGAGGGGGACGATCCGGACGTAGAGCTTGCCCTTCAGCAGATATTTTCCCCCGGCCTCGGTGCGGTCGACAGGCGCTTTGCGGGGAATGATTGCATTGGAAACGGATTCCCGGACGAACGGAAGGCCGGGCGCCGCTCCCTTGAATATCAGCCCGGACGACCTGAAGACCATTGCCCGGGTGAAGCGGTTCTTTGAGCGCTTCCACGGCGATGCGGTCTTCCGCCGGCGTTTCTCCGAAAACCCCGCAACGGCCATTCGGGACTACCGCCTGGGGATCGATCCTCTGGACGTCCGCCATCTCTGGGAAGCCCGGACGGAGAATCTCGAGGAGGCGGAATCGAGCCCGATGAGCCCGGCGGTTGAGTTGTATCGCGATTTCATCCTTGGCCGGAGAGAGGAGCCAAGGCGATGGTGCGGGGAGCGGCTGGCCGGGAACGAGCGGTATCTCGGCTGGCGCAACCGCCAGAAGGCCCGGTGCGGGTTCGAGCTTGGAGAGCGCAAGAACTCCGGGATCGTTCACTCCCCGGCGACGTTTGAGTTGTCCAAAGGCTGTTTCGTAGGGTGTTGGTTCTGCGCGATTTCGGCCGAAAGTTTTGCGGGCAATTTCGAATATTCGCCGGAGAACGCCCGCCTTTGGCGGGACATCCTCCAGGCGCTGAAGGAAATCCTGGGACCTGTATCGTCCTTGTCCTTCTGCTATTGGGCAACCGATCCCTTCGATAATCCGGACTATGAGAAGCTCCTGCTCGATTTCCACAAAATCATGGGCACGATTCCTCAAACCACAACCGCGCAGCCGCTCAGGGACCTCGAACGGACAAGGAGGCAGCTCCGCCGTGCGGAAGCGCTCGGCTACCAGATCGACCAGTTCTCGATCATCACGGACAGGATGCCCGACAAGGTGCACGAGGCATTCAGCCCGGAAGAGCTCCTCAGCGCCGAAATGGTCCTTGTGAACAAGGGTTCCCTGATGCCAAAAACGGATGCGGGGGGGGCCAGGAACCGCCGTCTCGGGAAGAAAGGCAAACCGGGGATTTTAAGGATGGAAAAAGGTGAACTCGCTAATGGAACCATTGCCTGCGTCTCCGGATTCTTGTTCAATTTGGTGGAACGGAGCATCCGCCTGATCAGCCCCTGCTATGCGGACAACCGCTGGCCTTTGGACTACCGGATCCATGACGAAGCAACCTTCGGGATCGGCGGGGACGTTCCCGCGATCCTGGAGGAGATGATCGAAAGACATATGCCGGCCGCACCGCAAAGGGACGGCAGGCTTGCGTTCCATCGATTGGCCGTATACGAAAGATTCCTGGATGGATTCCAATTGAGCAGCGCTTTCCATCGGCAGACCGCCCGGAGGAGCCCTTTCACCGGCGCCCTGGGCGACATGATCCACGCCGGGGACAAGACCTACGCTGAGGTGGTGGCCGCCATGGAGGCGATGGGCGCGCCCGATGTCGATCACCGGGGTCTGATTCAGAAGCTGTTTGAGAAGGGTCTCCTGGACGATGAGCCCCGTCCGCGGCGGGCTTTCGATGTTCCGGTCGAAGCCGTCGCCGTATTGAGTCCTTCGGTATAGCGGGAGATTCATTCCCGTCCATCCCGGCGGGCTTGCGTTTCAGGGTTATCGAAAAACCGTTTCGGGCCGTTCGCGGGATCGCCAAACGAAAGTTTTGCGGGGAGGTTCCCAACCCCCGGGAGGGGCGCCTTTCAAAAAGCCCCCCCCCGTGACTTTTCCCTGGGGATTCTCCCATGTACTGGGTGCAAAAGGGTCTTCTCTTCTTCCACCTGATCGGTCTGGGTCTTTACATCGGCTTTCACGCCGTGACCTACCTGTTGAGCGCCCGGATACAGACCGCCCGGGAGGCCGGCGAAGAGGAGGGGGGGGCCGAGGAGCTGGCCAACAGCCGCATGCTCTTCCGCGTCCTCGTAATGGCCGTCTGGGGGCTGGTGTTGCTCCTGTCGAGCGGCCTGGCGATGTCCATTCTCAGCGGGTACGGGTTTTTCGGGACGACCTGGCTCACCATCAAGCATGTGGCCTTTTTCGCGATGATCCTGAACACGTCGCACCTGCTGTTCATCATGCGGCTCCTGGGGCGGGAGCTGGCGTCGGTCTCCGGCCCGCCGGTCTCCGAGGCGGTCCGCGCCCTGGTGGAGCGGCGAAAGCCGTTCGGTTTTTTCAACGAGGTCATGACGGTGATCATCATCCTTTCCGGGGTGTTTCGGTTTTGAGCGTCGCCCCCTCCGGCGGGAGCAAAGATTGAACCCCTATTTGACCGTTTGTTTCACGGGACTCTCTTTGGCGGGAATGGGCCTGTCGGCCTGGGTGGGCCACTTCGGATTCAGGCGCTTGGCCGTCCGGTACGGCGCTGAAGACATGCCCCCGCCTCCCGGCGTTCTGCGGGCCCTGTTCCGGACCCTGCTCACCCTTTGGGTCTATCTGGTCGGGGCGATGTTGGCCTCGCTGGCGTGGCGCGTCTGGCCCGAGGTCGCTTCCATGCCCGTGTCGGTTTCGGCGGGTCTGAGCGTACTGGGCCTGTCGGCGGCCGTCTACTATCTGGTCCGGGGGTATTGAGGTGAACCCGTTCCCTCACGGAATCGGCCGCGCCGATTGAGGCGCCCGGCGCTTTTTGTTCCCCGCTCAATCAAGAGGTTCTCTTGCCGACCGCAACCCTGCCTTCCGAGATGGACGCCCTCGTTCTCACCGGCCCCGGGGCGTTCGAGCTCCGCGAGGTCCCCCTCCCCCCGCTTCTCCGCCGCCGGTTCCTCTTTCAAGGGGGATCTTTTATAATCCCCTCTATGAATCAGGCTCCCGAGCCGTCCTGAAGCCGTCCTCTTCGCCGAGCCCGGGACTCGAGCCCCCCCTCCCCTCCCGGAGGAACAGCGCCTTGTCGCGGCGATCATTCCTCGTTGCAGTCCTCTTCTTCACACTTTTTCCCGTTCTTCTCGCGCCGGGCGGGCGGGGTCTTTCGCTCGCGGCCACGAAGTCGATCTCCGTCACGCCGCGGCTCCAATCCAAACTGGCGGAGGGCAAGCGGTACGCCCTCATCATCGGGATCGGCCGGTATCGGGACCGGCGCATTCCCCCGCTCCGGTACACCGTCGCCGACGCCCGGGCGATGTATGACGTCCTGACCGACCCCCGTCACGGCCGGTTCCCGAAAGGGAACGTGCGGCTCCTTCTGGATGAGCGGGCGACACTCGTCAACATCCGCAAGGGGCTCAACTGGCTCGTTCGGGAATCGGGAGAGGACGACACCGTCGTCGTCTACTACTCCGGCCACGGCGCGCCCGAGGGGGGCGAGACGTTCTGGGTCAGTTACGACGCCGACATCGACGACATCGCCTCCACGGCGGTGGAGAACCGCTACATCACCGGCCGCCTCGAACGCATCAAGGCGAAGCGGCTGGCCTCTTTCCTGGATTCCTGTTACTCGGCCGCCATCGTCGAGAAGCGGGACGCCCCCAAGGCCCTGTTCGACCAGGATTTTTTCACGAACTATCAGGGGACCGGGAGAGTGACCATCACGGCCAGCGACGGAAAGCAGCTCTCCCTGGAATCGGAGGATTTCGGTCACGGGATCTTCACGTACTTCCTGCTGGAAGCCCTGAGGGGAAAGGCCGACCGGAACGGCGACGGCGCCGTGGAGATCGAGGAGGTTTGGGCGCATCTCCGCCGGAAGGTCACCGACGAGGCTCGGCGGCGGAACAACACGCAGGAGCCCCGGATCATCGGCTCGTTCTCGGCGGGCTTCCTCCTCAGCCTGAACCCGGCCGCCCTCGAGCGGGAGAGGGTCCGCCGCGAGGCGCTCACGCGGCTCCTCCGGGACAAGCGGATCACGGGCGTTGAGTTCGAGGAGGCCGTCGGGGTCCTGGACGGCGAGATCGGAGGAAAGCGCGGCGCGCTCCTGCTCCCCCTCGTCCGGCAGCTTGCGGACGGACGGCTGATGCCCGGCGCGTACCGGCTGGCCCTGGCGGGCGTGACGGCCCGCCTCGCCCCCGGACGGGCGGGATCGCCCGGCGGGCGTCCCGGTTCTCCGGTAAAACCTCCGGCCCCCGCCCCCCCCGTCCCGCTTCCCGCCGACAAGTTCAGCGCGCTTCTGGCCAAGGCGGACGCCCTCATCGCCCTCAAGCGCTTGACCACGCCGAAGGGGGGGAACGCCTACCAGCTCCTCATGGCGGCCAACGTCCTGCGGCCGAGCCACCCCGAGGTCGCGAAGCGTCTGGGGAAGATCGCCGGGATGTATCTGGGCTGGGCCCGGGCCAGGCTAAGGGCGGGCGACCTTCACCGGGCGCGGGCGTATCTGGAAAAGGCCCGGCGGATCACACCCGAGGACCCGGCGATAAGGGATTTGCGGGAAGCCGTGGAGCGGGCCGAGAGGAAGAGGCGTGAGGAAGAGCGAAAGCGCCCGGAAGCCGATAAGCCGATGTAGGGGCCGGGCTCCTTACCGGCCCTCAATACAAAAAGCAAAAATGGGACAGATCTATTTTTAATCTTTTCCCCCATCCCCCCCCGCGCAATTTCTTTTCACAGCGGCTGAATCCTTTTTTCATAAAGAGTGCTCTAATCCGTTGTGGAGGCTTCCCGGCGCCCTCGGATGCTGTGTTGGGGTAGAATAGCGGCATGGGATCTGAGACGGTGGCGGTGGAAAAGGAGTCGGGCTGGGAGCGGGACGCCCTCGCCCGGTTTCGCAAGGGAGAGGTCGAGGCGTTCGAGGAGTTCGTCCTCCACTACCAGGACCGGCTCTACAACGTCGTTTACCGGATGTCCTGGGACAAGGACGAAACGCGCGACGTTCTCCAGGACACGTTTCTCAAGGCGTTTCGCAGCCTTGGAACGTTTCGGGGCGATTCCGCCGTCGCGGGACGTGGCTGCACCGGATCGCGGTCAACACGTTCCTCCAGAGGCGAAAGGGGCCTCAAGCCGCGCCCTTGGACGACCTGACCTTGGAGCAGTTTCAGCTTTCGACGCTGGAGGGCTTTAACGTTCGGCCGCCGAGGCCCGAGGAGGTTTTCGAGGAAAAGGAAGGCCGCACGCTGCTGGAGGCCGCGATCGCCAAGCTGCCCGAGGAGTACAGGACGGTTTTGGTCCTTCGGGACGTGGAGGGCCACTCTGGCGAACGAGACCGGGGAGATGCTCGGCCTGTCCGTCGCCGCCGTAAAATCGCGGCTTCATCGGGCGCGGCTGTTTGTCCGCGAAGAGCTTGAAAGACGCACGTCCTCATGAATCTAAGGGGACAGGGATGATAAAATCCGCGGGGGGGAAAGCGAGGTCCGCGCCGTGGGTGTGATCAGGCATATGCTGGATAAAATCGTTCCTTCAAGACGACGCCGCTGGTGGGTCAAGTGCGGCGACGCCTTTCCCGTGCTCTCGGAGTTCATGGACAGCGAGCTGGACCCCGAGATGATGGCGAGGATGCAGCGGCACGTGGAAGACTGCCCTCCGTGCCGGAACCTGTTCCGCTCCCTGGAGAAGACGAAAGACCTCTGCCGGGAGGTCCCCCAGGATTTCGCCCAGGACCTCATGGCGACGATCCGCCGGGAGTACAAGGAGGCGAAACGGCATCTCGGGGCGCCACCGCCCGACTGACGGTCCCCCTCCCCCCTCCCCCCCGTTCGCTCACCAAGAAGACACGCGCATCCGCTCGATCCGCGATGGCGCACGGTTCGGGTCTTCCGCAATATCAGGGCCGAGGAGATTTTTTTCCGGGAAGGGACAGGCAGAAAAGCAGCAGGAAATCTTGATGGATTGAGGCTAATTCGACCGCGTGACGACCTCTTTGAACCCCGCCGCGAGATACTTACTCAAATCCCGCTCTTCCAACCGCGCCACGAGGGAGTAGACGCATTTGCCGTCTTTCCAGACCGCGACCCGGTAATTGCCCGATTCAAGGAAATGGACCACCCGGCCGTCGATCTCTTTTCCGCCCCAGTTGGGCAGCCGGACGTTCCGTTTATCCAGGGTGAACAGCGATAGCCGGTTGTCGCCCTTCCGGTAGAAAGTCAGGGCCGCCTGGCGGTCTATCAGGACGCAGACGGGGCCCCCCACCATCTCCAGGTCGTTTCGGGTGAGGGAAGGAAGGGCCATCGCGAACCGGACTCGCTCCTGCATCTTGGGCAAGAGCGCCCGCTCGTCCGCGGCCCGGAAGTCTATGAGGTCGCCCCCCCGGCTGTAGATTCTGTGGCTTCGGATAGAGCCTTCGACGATTCTCGTCAGGTCCCGGTTATCGTATCGGAAGTAGAACCCGCCGCCGATCAGAACCGCCAGGAGGACGGCCGCGGCCGCCCGCCATCCGGTGAAATGGGTCTTCGCCGAGGCCCGGTCGTTTCGCCGGATGTCTCTCAGGACGCCCGCCCGCAGCGTGTCGGGCGCTTTGTCCTTGGAAAGCTCCTCGCGGATCAAAAGGCGCAATTTCTCCTCCCGCTCCAGGATCGCACCGCACCGGGGATCGGTCTCGACCCATTTCTCGAACTCCACCGTGGAGGCGGAATCCAACTCCCCGTCCAGGTATAAATTGACGCTTCTTTTAAACGCTTCGAAGTCCATTTTCCCGCTCGGTGCGCAAGGTTCCCGCCGCTTGTGAATTCAAGTGCAATCTGCTCTCACTTGAAGAACAAATCAACCCCGAAAATATTCCGCGGATTTCATCATGGGCGCGTCTCGACTTCGATCTCCGATTCGAAGAACTCCGCCGGTCCGCCGGCCGGCCCCCCCGGCCCCGCCGCCGCTCCCGGGCGCGGCGCCGTGGGGGCGGGTGCGGGGACAATCCCGACGTCCCGCGTCTTGATGTCCAGTTCGTCCCGCGTTCCACCGTAGCGCCCGAGCCCTTGGGCGAGAAGGGTGAGTGAAATATCGGGAAGCTTTTCCGTGCTCGCGTACAAGACAAACCGCTCCCGGCCGTACGGGGGATGGGTCACCTGAAGCCGGTAGCGGTCATATTGTTCGTCGGGGATTCGGTATTTCTTTCTCCCCTCCCGGAGGAAATTGTCCCTTCGGTACTGGTTGGGAAACAACTGAATCACCTTCCCATCCGGATTGACGGTGACGATCCGGACGTGCGCCGGCTTGTTGGCCACGACGCGCAGGACGATCTCTTCGCCCTTGCGGTAGACCCGCTTGTCCGAGGAAAAACGGACCGTCAGGCGGGCGTTGGGGTCATTCAGGTCCTGTGCCCACCGCTTGGGCTTCGAGACGAAGTAGACCTCGATCTGAAATCGGCAGTGGGTTCGGCGGGGCTGATTGGGGTCGTCGTACGCGCAGGCTTTACGCTTGAGGATTCGCATCCCGATCAGACCCGTCGAGGTCCTGACCTGCGATTTCTCAACCAGCTCGTTTTTCAGAACGGTTTTGCTTTCGACGAACACCTGCATCCTTTCAGCGGCCATTCTCAGCGCCTTGGTCTTCGCCTTCTCCCGAACCTGCGTATCGGTCTCGTCTTCGCCTCGATAAGCGTTGGCGTCGTACCAATTGATGTCGGAGCTTCTGACTTCTTTCTTGCGTTCCTTCTTGACCCAATCCGGCGTCTGCCCGAAAAGGGCCGAAGGCCCGAGAAGAACCGCCGCCGCCCATAACACCCAGAGCGCCTGACGGCGCCCGGTCCCGAAACGGCCCATGAGTCTGTCCCCTTCAGGGATTTCAGGAAATAAGAGATTTCAAAAATCGTACCACGTTTGAGAACAGCGGGCATCTATTTAGTGATCCATCTCCGGCCGTTTGTTCCCCGAATCAGCGGCCCCGCGTCAATCCTTCGCACGGAGGGCCGGGAGGCGAGGCCCGTTCATCCCGACAAGAAGCCGATGACGTACAATGATGATTTACAATGAGGGGCCCGTCGAAAAGGGAAGATTCGAAAATCTATAAGAGGGGCGTGCGGCCATGAATCAGAAAAAGCTCTTTTTCCGTCCGGGCGAAGCGGAGCCTCTCCGGATGAGCGGAACGGCCCCCCGGGGCTGGGGAATCGTCGTCAGCCCGGACGGCGTGGGATCCGAGCGTCTGTCGTTCGGCGTTCAGGACGTGGACGTAGGCAGCGAGATCCCTTATCACATGCACGACAAAGAAGAAGAGGTCCATTTCTTCTGGCGGGGCAAGGGCAAATGCAC
>JASLXW010000136.1 GCA_030740135.1 Nitrospinota bacterium | reverse complement strand
AACCGCGCGAAGACGGCCCATGTCCTGTAACGTTATACTCTGCTCTAGAATGTCCCCCGTCTCGCGCACGAACGCCAGGGATCCCTCGAACAATTCCCACGCCTCCACTAACTGCCCTTCACGCGCGCGAAGACGGCCCATATCGTGGAGTGCTACACTCTGCCCCTGAATGTCCCCGGCTTCTCGCAGGAGCGCTAGGCATTCATCGTATATTTCCCACGCCTCCTCCAAGTTCCCCTCACTCTCGCGAAGACGCCCGATCTCCCTGAGATTCACCGCGATTCCCACTTCATATCCTGCTTAACGATTTAACACCACAGACCTTTTTAACGAATCCTCGGCCTCCCCCAGCCGTCCAAGATTGCGCAGGATCCGCCCAATCGAATAATGGGCCAAGGCCTCCGTCACGTTGTCTCCTCTATCGATCGCCCTCTTCAATCTTTTTTTCTCGGTCGCCAGCCGGTTCTCCAGCTCCGCTGTTCTCTCCCGGCTGAGGGCGGCTGCGGCCACGACCGCTCGGGACGTAGCGGAAACCGGCTCGGCGGCCTCGAACTGGCGGCCCTGCCAGATGGGGAGGCTTTGCGACAGGTTGAACAGGGCGAGGGAGACGTTATCCATGGATTCGGCGAGTCGGGAGGGAGTATTTGTCTCCCAAAGCTGCGAAACGGGGAGCCGGTCCTCGAAGAAAATGACCAAGCCGTTCCGACGAGGGTTGCAGGCGGCACGCAGATTTTCCTCCAAGCCAATTTCAAGTGTAAATCTTCGGTGAACACCGCAAAGCATACGCCGCGAAATGCCGGAGTCAACCACTTGGTCAATATAAGATCTTGTAGCCATGTCGTTCGGAAACGTCCGCCCGGAGGTCGCCTTTCCATTCGGACTTGCACGACCCGGCGCGCTCTGGCATCTTGATATTAAGGGGCTCCGAGATCGACGGCCACGCTTGAATAAAAAAACGTCCCCTCCCGCGCGGGGAGAGGGCGCTGAACGCCTGCGGCGAAGGGGTTACACCTTCACCACGTCGGTGTACTCGACCTCCCGGTCGGGTTTCAGGCCCCGCTTTTTCATGTAATCCGACGCCCAGTTGAACTCTTTCTCCGTATAAGGCTCCGGATAGACGTGCGTCAGCCTTCTCAGGTCGAGGGCGTCCACCGTGAATCCGTCCTTGAGGTCCTCGGGGATGTCCCGCAGGAGGAGGGCGGCATACCGCTTGAGGTCCCCCCGGATATCGTCCACCGCCCGGCGCAGCGCCCGGAAGATGGCCTCGCGGGAGGCGTCGTCGTAGTCCTCCGTCGCGTAGAGAAGCCCCCAATACTTGGTCTCGGCGATCACCCGGCAGCCCCGGCTTTCGGCCAGGCTGATGAAGGGCTCCATCAGGTTCGCCGCCGGAATCTCGCCGGCCAGCAGGGCGCGCGTGCGGAGGACCGGCCCGCCGATGTGCCGGACAACGGCCTCCTCGTCCGGAACGTGCCCTTCGAGCATCTTCAGGGCGGTGTAGTGGGAGCCCGTCTGGTCCTGGATGGCGACGGGCAGACCCGCGAGATCGTCCAGGCGTTGATGGGGAGCGTCCCCCCGGACGCAGATGGCCATGGTGGCCACGCTTTCGCGTTTCGAGAGGATCAATCCGCCCCGCTCGCCGTCGGCCGCGCGCTTGATGACCCCCCACTCGCACTTGTTGTAGGCCTCCAGGCCGCCCGTCTCGTAATCCACCGTCACGGGCCGCTCGAAGACCGGGGCCGGCGCGAGGGCCGGGTCGGGGTCCCAGACCTCGGCTTCGACGCCCTCTTCCTTGAAGTAGCCGTTTTGCGCGGCCACGTCCCACGGAAGCGTGAAGACCGTTCCCTCGTTCGTGAACCGAATCTTGATGGTCATGGTCTTCCCCCCCTTCGTTGTAAACCCCCGATTCCCAGGTCGATACTCATTAGAACGCAAGATCCAAATCGGTATTCCCGAATCCCGTCGGGGGTCAATTTCCCTTTCTCTCCTGACCCGAATTGCTTGGGATGGATTCTACCGGAGACAGGCCTCTTTTGGAAACAATGATAGATGATTGCCCTCATCGAGACATGCAACGGATTACCCGGCCCCGAGGATCTGGACGGCGACGCGGCGGTTGGGGCGCGGCCCGTCGAACTCGCAGAAGAACACCCCCTGCCAGGTCCCGAGGACGAGGTCGCCCTCGTGGATCAGGACCGTCAGGGACGGCCCGAAGGCCGCGGTCTTCCAGTGGCTGTCGCTGTTCCCCTCGCCGTGGCGGTAGAACGGCTCCCGCCGGGGAATCAGGTCTTCGAGCTTGGCCAGGAGATCGCGGGGGACGTCGGGGTCGGCGTTCTCGTTGATTGTCAGCCCGGCCGTCGTGTGCAGGCTCTGGAGGAAGGCGGCCCCCTCCCGGACGCCCCTTTGCCGGACGATGGCGCGAAGCCGGTCCGTGATGTCGATCATCTCGTTTCGGCTCTGAGAATTCACTTGAATCTCTTCCATTTCTCTCTCCCCCTGCGAATCGCCCGAGCTTGGCATTTCCGGTCGTCTATGAGATGTTGTACCCTGCTACATAATATAGAAACCCCATTCGGCCGTTGGCTGAAGGACGGACATCGAGGCGCTTCCGGCGAGACCTCGCGCCGTTCAGGCCAAGGCGCGAATTCCGTCCGCATGGAGGCTGCGACCATGAGTGAGTTGGCTTACGTCGGAAAGAACGTCGTCCGCATGGACGCCCACGTCAAGGCGATCGGCGAGGCCCGGTACACGGCGGACCTCAACCTCCCGGGGATGCTCCACGGACGTCTGCTTCGAAGCGCTCTCCCGCACGCCCGGATCCGCGGCATCCGGACCGACGGGGCCGAAAAGGTCAGGGGGGTCAAGGCCGTCCTGACCGGCGCCGAGGTCCCTTACAAATTCGGCGTTTCCCACTATGACCAGACCCCCCTTGCCGCCGACAAGGTCCGCCACATCGGGGACCCGGTGGCCGCCGTGGCGGCGACGGATCTCGACGCGGCCGATGAGGCCTTGTTGCGGATAGAGGTGGACTACGAGGAATTGCCCGCCGTCTTTCATCCCGAAGAGGCGATGGAGCCGGGCCGGGCCCTGATTCACGACGACAAGGAGCGCAACATCGCGGCGCACATCCAATACGACACCGGCGACGTGGACGGGGCGTTCCGCCAAGCCGCCCACGTGTTCGAGGACGATTTCGAGACCGCGCGGCAGGCCCACCTGTGCATGGAGCCCCACGTCTGCGTGGCCCACGTGGAGCCGACCGGGCGGCTGACCTTCTACTATTCCACCCAGGCCCCCTCTTACTCCCGGACGAACATGGCCAAGATCCTCAAGGTGCCCGAGAGCCAAATCCGCGTTGTCACGAACAACGTCGGCGGGGGGTTCGGCAGCAAGGCGACGGGTAAGTTCTGCATCGATTTCTGCGCCATCGAGCTGGCGATAAAGTCCGGCCGGCCGGTGAAGATCGAGCACACCCGCGAGGAGGAGACCGCCTATTCCACCTTCCGGCACCCCTTCATCGTCCACGTCAAGACCGCCCTGGACGCCGAAGGCGTGATCACCGCCCGGGATTGCCGCGTGGTCATGGACAACGGCGGCTATTGCGACTACGGCCCGGTTGTGTGCAACGTGGCCGGCGCCCTGGGAGGGACCCTCTACCGGTTCCTCAATTATCGGTACGACGGCTATGTGGTCTACACCAACAACCCCTTCGGGGGGGCCATGCGGGGACTGGGCAACCCGCAGATCACCTTTGCCTGTGAAACGCAGATCAGCATGATCGCCGACCGTCTGGGGATGAACCCGGTCGAGCTTCGCTTGAAGAACGCCGTCCGCGTGGGCGATGAGGCCGCCTCCGGGGCGCGCTTCGGGTCGTGCGCCCTCTCGGAGTGCATCTCCGAGGTGGCCCGGCGGATCGGCTGGGACGAGAATTACAAGAAGGGCCGGCCGAACCGGGGCGTCGGGGTGGCGTGCGGCGTCCACTTCGTCGGCGTCCGGCTCTCCCCGGGCATTGACGCCGACTTCGCCGGGGCGGCCATCACCTTGAACGACGACGGCTCCATCCATCTGGCCACGTCCGTGTGCGAGATCGGAAACGGCTCCAACACCGTCCTGGCTCAGATGGCCGCCGAGGTCCTGGGCGTCCCGATGGAGAAGATCATGGTCGTCTTCGGAGACACCGACGTCATCCCGATGGGGTGGGGGGCGCGGGCCAGCCGGAACACGGCGATCGGAGGGGAGGCCGTCCGGCGGGCGGCCGCGAAGGTGCGCGATCAGGTGATCGAGACGGCTGCCGGGCGGCTGGAGGCCGATCCGTCCGACCTGGAGGTTTCCGGGGAAAAGGTCTTCGTGCGGGGGGCCCCCGAGCGGGCCTTGTCGCTCTCCGACGTGGTCAAGGCCAACCGCTACCGCAAGGACGGCCAGGCCATGTGGGCCCAGGCCCATTACGACGCGCCCAGCGAGCTGGCCGACAAGAAGACGGGGCGGGGGAATTTCTCGAGCGCGTTCGCCTTCGGGGCCAAGGCCGTCGAGGTGGAGGTGGATCCCGAGACGGGGGAGGTCCGCATCCTGCGGGTGGTCTCCGCCTCGGACATCGGGCGGATGGTTAACCCGACCGGGGCGCAGGCGCAGGTGGAGGGCGGATTCGCCCAGGCCCAGGGTTTCACCCTCATGGAGGAGATCGCCTGCCGGGAGGGCCAGGTGATCAACCCCAACCTCATCGAGTACAAGGCGCCGACCACGCTGGATTTCGTCCCCGTGGAGGGGATCTTCATCGAGGCGGGCGACCCGCTGGGCCCCTGGGGGGTGAAGGGGATCGGGGAGATGGTCACCGTCGATGGAGGCCCGGCCATCGTCTCGGCCATTCACGACGCCGCGGGGGTGTGGATGACGGACCTGCCCGTCACGCCGGATAAGCTGTGGCGGGGGATCCATGCCCGGCCTGGAGAAGGGGCCTGAAACTTCACAATATCATTTGTCAGGAAAAAAAATCGTATTTGGTTATTGCACAACCTCCTGTCTTTTTGCTAGGCTGTGGTTTTATCGTCTTGGAAAAGCGCAAGTTTCCGAAGTGCGGCGCCCGCCCGAGAGGGGTCCGCTTGCCGCAAAGGGCGTGGAGAATGCCGCACCGGTTGAAGTTTCTTCGGCGTGGGTGGTTTTGATGGCGCACGATGGATTCTCCCGCTGTCACGAAGTCAGGTTCTTGCTTTCAGGAGGGTGAGAAAAATGAAAAGACTGTTCTTCCACCGCCCCTTGTTCCGCATCGGGGTCGCGCTCGCGGTCCTGGTGATGTTCGCCGGGCCGCTGGGGTCCGCCGCCCTGGCCCAGAAGCCCATCAAGATCGGCTTCGGCATGGCGCTGACAGGGGGACTCTCCGGCGCTGGGAAGGCCGCGCTGGTCGCCATGAAGATCTGGGCCGAGGATGTCAACAAGAAGGGCGGGCTGCTCGGCCGGAAGGTGGAGCTGGTCTACTACGACGACCAGACCAAGCCCGCCACCGTGCCCGGCATTTACACGAAGCTCCTCGACGTCGATAAAGTGGACTTCGTCGTCTCCGGCTACGGCACCAACCTCATCGCCCCCGCCATACCCATCCTGATGGAGCGCGGGATGGTGTACATGGGGCTGTTCGGCCTCGCGGCCAACGAGAAGTTCAAGTATGACTGCTACTTCCAGATCATGCCGTCGGGCCCGGACCCCAGGAGGGACTGGTCCAGGGGTTTCTTCGCGATTGCGATGCAGCAGAAGCCGAGGCCGAAGACCGTCGCGCTCATCGGCGCGGACGCCGAGTTCGCCCGGAACGCGGTCTCCGGCGCGCGGGACAACGCAAAGAGGCTCGGCCTCAAGATCGTCTACGACGAGACCTACCCCCCCGGCACGGCGGACTTCACGCCGGTTGTCCGGGCGATCAAGGCGAGAAATCCGGACGTCTTATTCGTGGGATCCTATCCCCCCGGGTCGGTCGGCATCACCCGGGCGGCGCATGAAGTCGGCCTGGAGCCGAAACTCTTCGGAGGCGGGATGGTGGGGCTCCAGTACGCCGTCTTCCTAAGCAAGCTCGGCTCGAAGTTGAACGGGATCGTGAATTACGACTTCTGGGTGCCCGAGCCCACGTTGAAGTTCCCGAGAATTGAGGGGTTCCTGAAGAAGTACCAGGCGCGGGCGAAGAAGGCGGGCGTGGACCCCTTGGGCCACTACCTGCCGCCCTGGGCCTACGCCTATGTCGAGGTCCTCGGGCAGGCCATCGCGGCCGTGAAGAGCACGGACCAGAAGAAGGTGTGCGAGTACATCCGTACGAAAACCCACAACACCGTTGTGGGCAAGGTCAAGTTCGGCCTGAACGGCGAGTGGGCGACGACCCGGACGCTTCAGGTCCAGTTCCAGGGCATCAAGGGCAGCGGCGTCGATCAGTTCAGCAAATCCGGCAAGCGGGTGGTGCTCTATCCCGAGGCGTGGAAGTCCGGCAAGGTGATTTACCCGTACTCGAAAGCGAAGTGAAATTTCGAGCCGCGATGAGGAACAAGGGCCGCGCCCGAGGGAGGGCGTGCGCCCTTGTTCCATATCGGGAGTCGTACTGTGTTCTCCCTTGACTTGCTGCTGAACGCCATCGTTGCGGGGCTTCTGTTGGGCGGTTTCTACGGGGCCGTCACCCTGGGGCTTTCCCTGGTCTTCGGACTGTTGGACGTGGTGAACATCGCCCACCCCGTCTTCGTCATCCTGGGCTCCTATGTGGCTTTCGTGATGTATGAAAACCTGGGGATCGACCCCATCGCCGCGGGGTTGATCTTCACCCCCGTCTTCTATCTGCTCGGGGTCGTGGTCTACCGGATCTACTACAACAGCTTCGAGAAGAGGGGGGCGGAATCCCTGCGGGGGCTGGTGTTCTTCTTCGGCGTCCTCTTCATCATCGAGGTCTTGCTGATCATCTTCTACGGCGTGGACTACCGCCTGCTTGAGCCGTCCTACATCGGCAAGACCATCCAAATCGGCGTCGTCGGGATCGCGCCCCGGCTATTGGTGCCCTTCGTCGGCGGCGTGATCATGACGCTGGCGATCTACCTGTTTCTCTCCAAAACCTTCTTCGGCAAGGCCATCATGGGGGTCTCCCAGGACAGCCTCGCCCTGCGGCTCATGGGGGCCGACCCCGTCAAGGTCAAGTCCATCGCCTTCGGGATCGCCATCGCCACGGCCAGCCTCGCGGGCGCTCTGTTGATCATCCTGGCGACCGTTGAGCCGTCCATCGGCAGGGAGTACATCGGAAGGATGTTCGCCATCGTCGTCCTGGGCGGGATGGGGAGCGTCGGCGGGACGCTGGTGGCCGCTTTGATCCTGGGCGTACTGGAGAGTCTCACCTCGACGTTCTACGGCCCTTCCTGGTCGCTGGCCGTTTCGTTCGGAATCCTCCTGATCGTGCTGGCGGTCCGACCCTCCGGTCTCTTCGGGAGGTAGAGATTGAAAGGCAAACTGCTTCTGTTGACGGCGGTCGCCATCATCGCGGCGGGGTTCATCCTGACCGGCCTCATGGAGAACCGCTATTACTATTTCGCCACGTACGTCGTCCTTCAGTACATTGTCCTCGCCACCGCGTGGAACATCCTGGGGGGATACACCGGCTATGTGAACTTCGGCACGGCGGGGTTCTTCGCCATGGGCGCCTACACGGCCGTCATCCTCATCAAGGCCTTCGAGGCCCACTTTTTCCTTTTGCTGCTCTGCGGGGGCGTCGTCTCGGGCCTGTTGGGTTTGGGCATCGGTTATCTCACACTCCGGCTCCGGGGTGTGTTTTTCGCCATCGCCACGCTGGCGCTTGCCATCGTTTTGAAAACCGTCGTCGACAATTCTTTCGGGCTTCCGCGGGACCTCGGACTGAAGTTGGTCGGAGGGGCGAGGGGGATCTACATCCTTCGGCCGAGGGATGTTCCCTTCTTCAGCAACTATGTGGAATTCCTCTTCGCCATCATGGTGATCCTCGCGGTTCTGGCCGTGGCCGTCGCCTGGTTCATCGAGAACTCCTGGATCGGGAGGGGGCTCGCCGCCATTCGCGACGATGAGGAGGCGGCCGAGTGCATGGGCGTGCCGGTCCTGAAGCTGAAGCTGTTCGCCACGACGGTGAGCGGGTTCCTGATGGGGGTGGTCGGCGCCCCGTTCCCGTACTACATCACGTACCTGGAGCCTTCTTCCGCCTTCAGCCTCGACTACGCCGTGAACAGCCTGGCCATGCCGTTGATCGGCGGGACCACCACGTGGCTGGGTCCCGTGATCGGGGCGGTCCTGTTGGGGACGGCCCAACAGGTCCTGACCGTGACGATCTCATCGGAGTGGGCGCTGTTCTTCGTGGGGGTCGTCCTCGTCGGGTTCGTCATCCTCGCCCCCGAGGGGATCGTCGGGCTCTTTCGCAAGGTGATCGGGAAGAAGACCTGATGGCGGACGAACGGCTTCTCGACATCCAAGGCGTATCGAAGCGCTTCGGCGGGTTTGACGCCCTGACGGAAGTCAGCGTTCACGTCAACGCCGGGGAGCGGTTCGGCCTGATCGGTCCCAACGGCTCGGGAAAGACCACCTTGATCAACTGCGTGTCCGGCACCCTGCCGTGCGACGGGGGAAGGGTCGTCTTCGACGGAAGCGACATTACGGCCACGCCCAGCTACAAGCGGGCCCGGATGGGACTTGTGAGAAGCTTCCAGATTCCGAAGCCCTTCATAAGCATGACGGTCCTGGAAAACCTTTGCATCCCCTTAGAGTACGCGGCGCACTATAAGTCCCACCACGGGCTCCACATCCGAACGGAGGCGGAGGAGATCCTTCAGCTTGTCGGTCTCGACGGCGAGGCGGATGCGAAACCCGGCGGCCTGACGCAGATCGAGATGCGGAAGCTGGAGCTGGCCCGGGCCCTGGCGGCCCGTCCGAAACTCCTGATCCTGGATGAGGCCACTGAAGGCTTGGCCCCGCTGGTTCGTGCAGAAATCTGGCGCTGTCTCCAGAACCTCAAGTCGGCTGGGCAATCGATCCTGGTCATCGACAAAGGTGTCGACGCACTGACCCGGATCGGCGACCGCCACTACATTATCGAGCGAGGTGGTGTGGTCTGGAAAGGGGATTCGCACGAACTACGT
>JASLXW010000135.1 GCA_030740135.1 Nitrospinota bacterium | reverse complement strand
CCGAAGTCCCACGCCCAGACCCGCCCGACTCACCCCGAAGAAGACCCGGAACAATACCTTCCGGAAGCCCGTCTGCTTCTGCACCCGGCTGAAGATGTTCTTGTGGAAAAGCCGCACCAGCGCGGGGACCACCAGGCAGACCGTGATCTCCCGCTCGGCCAGGGCGGCCGAGATGGCGCGGGGCGAGATTGCGTTCAGATAAAAAACCTTGACGCCCTTGGCGAATGGCGTCAGGAACCCCGCCGTCAGCTCGAAGGTGTGGTGGAGCGGGAGGATCGAAAGCAGATTGGCGTCCGTCTCATAGATGCAAAGGTCCAGAACGGACTGCACGTTGCTCGCCAGGTTTCGATGGGAAAGCACCACCCCCTTGGGAACGCCGGTCGTCCCCGATGAGAAAGGGATGACGGCCACCGCGTCGGGGTCGGGCGGCGGGATCTCGGGCGCGTCCTCGCGCGCCGGCCCGAAGCCGGCGTCATCCATGGAAACGATGTGTTCGAGGGCTGGGATGGACGGACGCGCTTCGGCGAGGGTCTCGTCCGCCTCCGCGCCGGCGACGCAAACCCGAGCCCCCGAGCGGGACAGGATGTTCGCCAGCTCCGCGGGCTTCAGCCGGATGTCGAGCGGAATGACCACCGCCCCGGCCAGGAGGACGCCGAAGAACGCGATCCCCCATTCGGGCCGGTTATCGGAAAGGACCCCCACCTTGTCGCCGGGACGAACGCCCAGCCCGGCAAGCTGCCAGGCCACCCCGCGGCTCTTCCGGGCGAACTCGGCATACGTGAACGCAAGAACCGTCCCGGCCCCGCCCTCCCGCTCGGAAACGGTCCGGTCCGCGAACGCGCGCACGCTCTCGTCGAAGACCTCGATCAGGGTGTCCGCCATGACGGGCCGCCTCCCTCAACCGGGAATGTCCTCGGAGACCGCCCGGGGCGGGGCGGCGTTGTCGCGCAGTCCCTTCACGACGCGCTCGGGGCTGATCGGCAGTCGCGTCACCCGGACGCCCGAGGCGTCGTAGACAGCGTTGGCAAGTGCGCCCAGCGTACAGATGATGGGCGGCTCTCCGACCCCCCGGACGCCGTAGGCGCCTTCCGGCGCCGCCTCCTCGACGATGACGGGAACCACTTCGAACGCGTCCTGCGCGGTGGGCAGGATGTACCCGTCCAGGTCCGGGTTCAAGATGCGGCCGTCCTCGATTTTCAGCTCCTCCATCGTCGCGTAGCCCATCCCCTGCAAAACCGCGCCTTCGATCTGGCCCTCGATGCTGAGGGGGTTGATGGCAAACCCCACGTCCTGGGCGGAGACGACCCGGAGGATCTCCACCTCGCCGGTCTCGGGGTCCACGGCCACGTCGACGACCTGGGTGACGTAGATGGGCGCCGCGGGCAGGTTCGGGGAAACTCCATGCCCGAATATGGGGCCGCGGATCGACTTGGCCGCCGAGAGGACTTCCTCGAGCGACAGGCTGAGCTCGGGCGAGGCGCCGACCGTCACCCGCCCGTCCGACAGGACAAGGTCCTCCAAGTGGGCCTCGAGCTTCGCGGCCGCGGTCTCCAGAATCTGTTGCTTGGCCGAGCGGGCGGCCTGTTGGGCCGACGTGCTCAAGGCCCGGGTGACTTGGCTGCCGCCGCTTCCCGGCGACATGGACCCCGAGTCCGTGTCCGCCGTGACGATGCTGACCCGGTCGAACCCCAGGCCCAGCTCCTCCGCCACCACTTGGGCGATGGACGTGCTCGAGCCCGTGATGTCGATCGAACCCGTGATGACCCGCGCCGTGCCGTCGTCATCCAGACGGACGCTGCAGCTCGCCGCGCCGGCGGGGCCTTTCCAGAAGCTGCTCGCCACGCCCCGGCCGTACAGACGCCCGTCCCCGTTCTTCAGGGGCGGACCCGCCGCCTCCCGCACCCGATCCAGGGTTTCCGGGAGGCTGATGTTGAAGTCCAGCTTCCCGTCCAGCCCTTCATCCCCGTGCCGCAGGGAGTTCCGCGCCCTCAGCTCGAAGGGGTCCAGTCCGACCCGGCGCGCCAATTCGTCCATCTGGCTTTCGGTCACATACGTCAGTTGAGGGCCGGCGGGCGCGCGGACGATGCTGCAGCTGGGCTTGTTCGTGTAGACCGCGTAGACGTTCACCCGCGCGTTCGGAACCCGGTAAGGACCCACGGCCATCTGGGCCCGAGTGTTGGTCATGTTGGGGGCGAAATCGGCGTAGGCGCCCGTGTCCATGTAGAAATCGATCTCCCGGACCAGGAGGTTGCCTTCCCGGTCGGCCCCCAGCCGGGATCGGGTCACCGTCGCGTGGCGGGGGGTGCTCCCCTCGAAATCCTCCTCCCGGCTCAGAAGAATCTTCACCGGCCGGCCAGCCGCCGCGGCCAGAAGCGCGGCCAGGGGCTCGATCAGGACCGGCATCTTCGCCCCGAATCCCCCCCCGACCGCCGTCGGAATGATGTTGACCTGATGGAGGGGCAGTCCCATCACCCGGGCCGTTTGATCCCGGCAGCCGAAAGACCCCTGGGTGGTGGTCCAGACCGTCACCTTCCCGGTCCGGTCGACCGATGCCAGGGCCGCGTGCGGCTCGATGTACCCGGCGTGGACCCCGTGGGTGTCGAACTCGCCCTCGATGACGATCTCCGCCCGGTCCCAGGCCGCGTCCGGGTCGCCCATGACATCGGTCTTGACGGTGCAGATGTTGCCTCGCCTCTGAAAAATCTTCGGCCCCTCGTACCGAGAAAACTCCTCATGGATGAGGACCTTCTCCTCGGCCGCCGTTTCGATGGGATCGAATAGGGCCGGAAGCTCCTCGAACTCGACCCGGATGAGTCCGAGGGCGGCTTCAGCCGTCTCGTCGTCCTCCGCCGCCACGAGCGCCACCGGGTCGCCCACCTGGCGGACCTTTTCGAGCGCGAGCGCGCGCCGATCCTTGATGATCGCGCCGTAACGGGCGTCGGGGATATCGCCGCCCGTCAGGACGGCATGGACGCCCGGCAGGCCGCGGACCGCCTCGACATCGATGCTCACGATCCGGGCATGGGGCAGCGGGCTCCGCAGGATCCGTCCCACAAGCTCGCCGGGCAGGGAAACGTCATCGCCGAACACAGCGGTCCCCAGGGCTTTCTCAGGCCCATCCAGCCGCGGCAGCGGCTTGCCGACCAGTGCGTAACCCCCATTGGAACCGCGCGGATCCTTCGTCTGGGCCATCTCATCCCCCGGTTTTCTTTCGAAATCTAGAGAAGAGGAGCTGGAAACGGTCTTGGGACTCAAGCGCGCCGCCGCCTTGGGCCGCCGCGCACTCCTCCCAGGCAAGGATGATACCACAGGTGTCGGGCGGCTCGAAGCCCGTGATGACCAGTTTGGATGGACAAGGGACAGACGACGGCGGGTGCGGAAGAAGCGGATTTCCGAATGAAGCGCAAAAACGAAAAAAAAGGCTGTGAGTGTCCCGGCCCGGCGCTCTGCTCCCCGCAGTCGGTCGGGGGGGACACCCGCGGTAGACGCCGCCACCGGGGCCGGGGCCTCACAACCTCATTCTTCGTTCGTTAAGGATACGTTCCGGCGAAACGCAAGAACATGATCCGCGTCATGTTTTTGAAATTTCTCCGGCATTGGGCCATTTTGAACTCAGGAGGGCGCCGCGCCGGCCAAGACAACCCTTTGGGTCCGTGCTATATTTCAAAGAAGTTGGATCGGACCCGAGGCTGTCCGTAGATATGGGACCCAAAGGGGAAACCGCTCCATCGAATTCGGTGGGCCCGGCGCCCGAGTTCCGGCGATGAGCATCTCGGCGCCCCGATGACCTGCGGAGGGAGAGCGTTGCCGACCGCGAGCGAAGAAAAACTCCTGCTGACCCGCCTTGTCAAAGCCGGCGGCTGAGGGAGCAAGATCGGTCCCGAGGACCTTCGAGCGGCCCTGGAAGGGCTGCCTTCCTTCACCGACCCGAATCTTCTGTTCGGCGCCAACGCCGGAGACGATACGGGGGTCTATCGGCTCCGCGAAGACCTGGCCATCGTCCAAACGGTGGATTTCTTCACCCCCATCGTGGACGACCCGTACGACTTCGGGGCCATCGCCGCCGCCAACGCGCTGAGCGACTGCTTCACCATGGGCGCCCGCGTGGTGACGGGACTGAACCTCGTGGCCTTTCCCTGTCATCTCGGCCTGGGGCCCCTGGGGGAGATCCTCCGGGGCGGGGCCGAGAAGATGATGGAGGCCGGCGGCGTCATCATCGGCGGGCACAGCGTGGACGACCCCGAGCCCAAGTACGGGATCGCCGTCACGGGCACGGTCGACCCCCGGAAGATGATCACCAACACGGGCGCGAAACCCGGCGACGCTTTGATCCTGACGAAAAAGATCGGTACGGGAATCATCACCAACATACGCAAGACCCGGACCGGGTTCGGGAAAATACTGGAGAGGATTTCGGGCGGTAACGGACACAAGGCCGTCCGCGACGAGGTGCATGAGGAGGCCATCGAGGGGATGAAAACCCTGAACCGGACCGCCGGGGAGCTGATGGCCGAGGCCGGCGCGGGCGCCTGCACGGACGTCACCGGGTTCGGCCTGCTGGGCCACGCCCACAATGTGGCCGAGGCCAGCGGCGTCGGGGTCGAGATCTCCTATGCCGCCGTCCCCTTGTACGACGGGATCGAGGCCCACGCCGTCAGCGGCACCAAGGGCGGCGGTGAGCGGAACCGGCAATGGGTGCGGAATTTCGTCCGTCTGGAATCCGGCGTGGGCGAGAACGAGTTCGCCGTGTTGTGCGACGCCCAGACCTCCGGCCCGCTCCTGATCTCCATCGACCCGGCCCGGGCCGAATCCCTGGTCGGGAAGATGAAGACGGCCGGCGTTCTCGCGCCGGCGATCATCGGGAAGGTGATCGACGAAGAGGCAGGCCGCGTCCGCGTTGTTCCGTAGGCTCGGGGCCCGGACGGGGCCGCATGCGCCCGGCCGCCGAGCGGCCCGCACGCCCTGAAACCGGCGGGGTTCGATGGAATCCTTACAGGTCCGGCCGCACTCCCGGCTCAAAACGTGGACGATCGCGGGACTCCTGGCTCTCGGCGCCGCCGCCTATTTCTTCGTTCCCGCCGTCTCGGAAAACATCCACCGCTCCCTGGCCATCCTCTCGATGGGAGACATGGGCGCCCTGAGGGCCTACATTCTCTCCTTCGGGATCTGGGCCCCGGTGGCGTCGGGCGTTCTGATGATCCTCCAGGCCGTCATCGCCCCCCTGCCCGCCTTTGTGATCACCCTGGCGAACGGCACGCTCTTCGGCGCTTTTTGGGGGGGACTCCTGTCCTGGTCGAGCGCGCTGGCAGCGGCGCTGATTTGCTTTTTCATCGCGGACGGGCTGGGGAGGCCCGTTGTCGAGCGCCTCGTGGGCCAAACGGGAATCCGGCTCGCCGACCGGTTCTTCCGGAATCATGGGAAGTACGCGGTGTTCATCGCCCGCCTCATCCCCATCGTTCCGTTCGACCCCATCAGTTACGGCGCGGGGCTGACCCGCATGTCCGTCGTGGACTTCGCCCTCGCCACCGGCCTCGGGATGATCCCCGCGGTCCTGGTTTATTCCTGGCTCGGAGAGAACCTCGGAATGACCCACATTTGGCTCTGGGCGGTGGTCGCCGTGTCCGTTCTCCTGGCCGGAAGCCTGGTGTTTCAGGTTTTTGCCCGCAAAAAGGTCTCCGCCGCCGGGGGATCGTGAATTGACCCTGAACCTTCCCTGAGAGGGGTTCGGCCTTGAAACCATTCCTCGCGGTCATTTCCGCTGTCCTTTTCTCCGCCCCCGCCGCGGCCCTGCCGCCGGCGCCGGCGGAGACACGCGGGCCGGCCGCGAGAAGCGTTGAGGGGGGATGGATTGATCTCGCCCAGAGGAGACTGCCCAGCACCGGCTCGGGCGCCTCGCGGCGTTCTCAACGCAAGCGCCTGGACAAGGGCGGGACTTTCACCCGGCCGTGCAAAAGGGAGCGGGACTTTCACGGCCCCCGCCACACCGCAGGGGCTTCACACGACGCCATACAATGAGAGGAAGAGGAAGCGGACCATAGACCTCAGAGGCCCCAGGGACCGCGCGCCGAGCCGCCCCCTGGGATCGCCGGCGCCGACACCCGAACCGCGAAGCTCGCTCACACCCCCACCCCGGCCGGGAGGCCGAAACTCTTCCTCGGCGGACGGCCCGCCCGACTCGGATGAGAGGTTCCGATCGCCCCCGCCCCGTTTCCATTGGCGGAAGAAGAAAACAACTTGGCAATACTGCATCACGAGATACTACGGCAAGCAGGCGGTCACATCGTGCAACTAGCGCGATACCCGTCCGTCATTCACAATCATCGGAACAGCGGCCATTGGAGCGCCCGTCCAGCCGGTGGGCGCACATCCGGGCCATGAACATTTCCGCCCCGAAACCCTTTTGAGAAACCCGGCTTTACGGCTTCCCCCCGCGAAAAAGCGCCCCCACTCGAAATTCCCGTTGCGATCCCTCCGGACGGCGGATCCGCGCAAATGGCACGTGGATTGCTGCTCAAATCGGAGTGAATCGTTCATGGTCGAGGGATTGCCAGGGGGAGATCTGGAAATGACCGTTACGAAAACAGCGAATGCTGTATTCGGGCTCGGCGTCGCGGTCCTGATCGGAGCCGGGGCGCTCATCATCGCCGGGGTCCTGGCGCTGGCGCAACGCGCCAAGAACCTCGCGACCGCCGAGCTCTCTTGAGCCGGCCGTCAATCCGGCCGAGCCTTGAACCCGTCCATCCCGCCCATCCGGAAGACCTTTTTTCGGGTTGAAGGAATCCCGGGCGGATCATTCCTTCGCGAGAAGACCCTCCAGGAGGGGGATGGCTTCGTGAAGGTTCTCGATGGCGTGATCACACAGCCGGATGAATTCCGTCCGCTTCCGGGTCGTATTCAGCAGGCCGATGTTGAGCGTTCCCGCCTCGCGGCCGGCCATCATGTCGTACCGGCCGTCCCCGATGAAAATCACCCGCGACGCCGGAAGCCCCAGGGCCCGGCACCCGGCTTCCACCTGCCTGGGGTCGGGTTTCCACACGCCGATATCCCGCGTCACGACCGCCCGGAACTCGAGGCCGAACCGCTCCAGGACCGGCTCGACGTTGGCGTAGGTATTGTTCGTGACTATCCCCACGGGCACGGACCGGGAGGCCAGAAACCCCAAGACCGGCCCGACGCCTTCGCCCAATTCCGCACCCTCCGAGGCGGCGGCCTCATGACGGAAAAGGACCTCCTCGACACGGGAGTGCTCGGCCCCCTCCGCCTTTGACAGATAATCCAGGATGTCCATGTCCACCTCGAACCCCATCTCGTCCCTCATCCGCATCCAGTCGAAAAAGGGTTTCGTGAGGGTCCCGTCGAAATCGAAGAGCACCCCGCGGTATTGACCTGACTTCAAGACCTCTCTCCGGCGCCTGGCGGGTCCGCCGGGCGAGGCGGCTTTCCGGCCGCAAGCCCGCCATCCCGATTCAAAAAATCTTTCCGATCTCGTCCATGTTGAATACGGGGATTTCCGTTTTTCGGCCGTCCTTCAGCATCCGGACCCCTTCGCTTTCCGGAAGCAGCTTGCCGATGGCCGCGGCCGGGATTCCGGCTTCCCCCAAGGCGGCAAGAAGCGTCTTGACGTCGGCCGGGTCCACACAGATGAGCAGCGCGCCCGACGCAAAGGCCCCCAGGGGATTCAACCCCAGGCGCCCGCAAAACATCCTCCCCGCCTCCAGGACGGGAATCTTCTCCGCCTCGATGAGGATGCCCAGCCCCGTCGCGCGAGACAACTCGTTGACCGCCGTGGCGAGCCCCCCTTCGGTCGGGTCGTGCATGGCGTGGACCGAGACGGCGTCACAGGCGACGCGGGCGTCGCGGACAACGCTGATGCCCGGCTCGTAGAGGAGCCGCGCGGCGGCGTCCACCGCCTCGCTTCCGAAGTCCCGCGCCAAGTCGTCCCGCCGCTCCCGGGCCATGATGGCCACGGCCTCCAGCGGGATCCCCTTGGTCAGGACGACGGCGTCCCCGGCTTTCGCCCCTTCGGGCGTGACAAGCCGGCTCCGCTCCACCTCGCCGAGCATCGTCCCGGCCACCACCGGACGCGGAAGGCCGAAGGTGATCTCCGTGTGGCCCCCGACAAGCGATACGCCGATCTCCGCGCACCCCCGCCGGATGTCGGCGAAGATCCGCTCGGCCAGCCCTTCATCGGCCGACGCCTCGGGGAGAAGCAGCGAGGCCAGGAACCACCTCGGCGCTCCCCCCAGGCAGGCGATATCGTTGGCGTTGATGTGGACGGCGAACCAGCCGATCTCGTCCGTGGCGTGGGTGATGGGATCGGTCTTGGCGATCAGATAGCGGTCGCCGAAATCGAGGACGGCGGCGTCCCACCCCACGGCGGGACCGGCGACGACGCGGGGGTCTTCAACGGGCCCGGCCGCCAGGATCCGGCTCAAAAGCTCCGGGGGGAGTTTGCCGGGGAGGAGTTTCGGATTCGAGGTGATCTTCGTCTGGCCTCCATCGAGAACGGCCGCGTAGAAAAAGTTGGAGCGCGATCCTCAATTTGTACATTCACTCCGGCAAGCGTCTTGGAAGCATACAATATTTTTCTTCGGATCCGCTCCTCCAGAGGGGGCCGAAAAGTTAACGCCTTCAAAATCCATCCATGAACTTTCAACCGCGGGCGCATGCACCAAGCCGCCGGGACCGGCGCGACTTCCTCCCTCTTGGCGCCGTCAGCGAGTCGGCCCTTCAGTATGAGGGGCCAAAACCTCCCCGGACGCGAGGTCTCCGGGATTCGCCCTTTTCCGCTCCCTTCTCCTATGCAGGTATGCGGATCATCTACAATTCGCGGGTGAAGCCAAGCGTTATGGCCGAAAGCAATCCACCCCGGAGTCACCTTTTCTTGCGCCATCCGGCCGAATTGCGTAAAAAGGTGTTTGTGATAGAATCCGGTGTTTCGGCGGCCCCATCCGGGAAGGGAGAATCGATTGTCCCCGACCCTGGGAGAAGCCGAAAGTCCGGGACGCGCAGTTGATAGCTGTGTGCCGGGGTAGCTCAGTCGGTAGAGCAGTGGACTTAAAATCCGTCTGAAGCCTTCCGGCGATCTCAAGCCAATCCCCATAAATCCCCGTTGTTGTTGGATTCCCGC
>JASLXW010000134.1:2501-9135 GCA_030740135.1 Nitrospinota bacterium | reverse complement strand
CTCATCCCGCAAAGTCATTGGAACGGTATTCCTTCTTGCCGCGCTTTTGTCGATTCCCCCGGCGGATGCGAGCCGGGCCGCTTCGGATCGTCAATCCGCGATTCATTCATGCTGCACAAAGTCTCCGGCGGTGTTCGGTCAGGTGAAAAAGACGCCCGGTGCGGCGCTTTCCGCCGAATTCTGTGAAAAGCTTCTGGATGTTGTCGGTCTCGGCGCGCGGACCGGCCCGGACGGCAAAGCGGACGGCCACATCACCCTGAGGGTGGATACGTTGGGCGTGCGGCGGACCATTCGATCCATCCGCTTGGAGTCGGCCGGCGGGGGCGGCGTTTGGGAATCCTCGGGCTCGGCCCGGGTCTTGGCGGTCTTCCGGGAGGGCAGGCGGCTCAACGCACAGGGTAAAGCCCTCTACGACTCAGTGAAGAGCAAGGTGCGGTATGAGGTGTACGCCGCCGCGGACGCCTTCGCGCCGTCGCGGGGATTTCGCGTCACGGTCCTGTTCAATAACAGTGGACAAGCGGTGGCCCGATTTCGGGTGCCGCCGCCGGCCGCCGTGCCGGCGACGGTTTCCCATCAAGGAATCGACCGGGACGTAGTTGGTCAATCCAACTCGCCTGCCCCCGACGGCGAAAAAGATGGCCATTTTACGTTAGCCCTTGACACCCGCGGGGCCGCGGAGGTGGTCCAATCGATTGCGATTCGATCTGTTTATCCGACGGGGGATCCCGACGGGGGCCCGGTTTGGGACACGGCGCCCGGCGCCAAGCGGATCCTGGGGGTTCTCCGGGAGGGAAGACGCCTGAACCCGGCGGCGGAGGGAATCTCGGACCCGATTCAGGGAAAAGCCCGATACGAGTTGTACGCGGGGGACGCCGGCCGGATCAGGCCGGGTCAGTTGTTCAAGGTGTCCGTCAGCTTTCAAGGCGGCGGGACATCCTCCGCTTTCGCAAGTGTAGAGGGACCTTCGAAGCCCACCCTGATCGCGAAGTATCGAGGCAACCGCTATGATGTCGTGGGCAGAGGGAAAGGGAGTCGCGAGCGGCCGGACGGGAAACGGGACGCCCAGTTCTCATTGGCGTTGGACTTGATTGGCAAGCCCAGGGTTATCTCGGCGATCTCCATTCATACGGCCGACGAGTTCGGCGTGGCGGATAATCGGGGAACTTGGAATACGGCATTGATGGGCGCGGGCTGGACGCTTGGGGTCTACTGGAATAATCGCCGCGTCAGCCCATCCGACAAGCCCATGCATGAGGAGGTCTACGGCGTCGTCAATTATGAGGTCTTCGCAAGCGCCGCCGCTAAACGCTTCGGGCCGAATCCGGTTGTTATGGTCAAGGTCCGCTTCACGGACGGCGAAGAGGCCACGACAACCATGCGCATCCCGCCTCCCGCGAGGGCTCGGCTCGTCGCCGTCTATCGCGGGATTTTTTACGACGTTGTGGGGAAGTTTTTCAAGGGGTCGCGGGACGGAAAAAAAGACGCGCAAATCTCCCTGACGCTCGACACCCTTGGAAGGCCGAGGGGGATAAAAGAAATTCTTATCGAAACGGCGGATTCCATGGGCGACTTCGACAACCAACGGCGGTGGAGCATCAATCCCGTCCGGAGTTGAGCCCTGGGCGTCTACCAGAATCGAAGGCCGCTGAATGTGGCCGACCGGACTGTGAACGGGATTGCCCGCTTCGAGTTGTACGGAAGCACGGGTAACTACTTCCGGCCGGGACGGATATTCAGGGTCATTGTCCACTTTGCCGACGAGGGCGACGCCGTGGCCATCATTCATGTTCCCTCAGCAGCACCCTAGACGAAAAAGAATCTCCCCCCCTGTTTGGCAAGACCCCCCGAAGCACTCAAGAGTTCGCTCGCGCGGTCCGGGATGATAGGCCGAACGGGATGCACCCTGTCCGCGTTCCCCCGTGGCTCAAACTCGACGCGAGTCGTTGTCCTGGATTGGCGGCGGGAACATGTGAGAAAGAAGGTTTGGCCTTTCCGTTTGAGGGATGCGGGCTAGGCGATGCGCATAATGTCGTTGATGCGGAAGATGATCCGGTCCACGGTCTTTCGATCTTTCTTGAATTCGACGAGGATTCCTCGAAGATACTTCCACTGCAAGACCGCGTTATCCGAATACTCTTTTTTCCGGCTCGCCGTACTTCTTTATGATATCAGAGGCGAGGGTTACGGCGCTCGGGATGATCCGAATGCTGATTGCGATCTGGGGGTTGCGGTCCAGGGCCTGATCTTCGTCATCCTGCTCGTCATCCGATTCCGCTTCCGGTTCCCCAATCACTTGTTCGAAAAGTTCTTCCTGACCGAAAAAGTACTCACAAACGACGGTCTTGGCTCCCCGTCGGTTTCGATAAAGCCACTTGACCACGAAATCACGGGTCTCGGTCAAGTCGGGCAGCCCCAGTTGTTTCACGATATCCACCCGCCGCGAGACGCCCGGAAAGAGGCCTTCCCACCCGGCCTGGAAGGTATCGTCGGCCAAGTGTTTTTTGTACTCTCTCCGCAAGTCTTTTAGACGAACCAGCCTCTTGGCTTCCGGTCTATCGGCCTCCTTTTTCAGGTGCTTCGGGACCTGGTATCCGCGCATTTGGTAAGCCCAGACGAGAAGGAGATTTTTGGAAAGCGCTGACGCCGATTTGGGCGCCATGCCGCCTGGCGCGGGGGGCGGAGAACCTCCGGGGACAAGAGGCGGGCCGGAGCCGGGCGGTTCCTCGGGCGGGGCGAACCTCGCCGGCGGGCCCTCCGCTTCCGTGATAGGGACTTTTCCCGCCCCCCGCTCGGAGTCGGTGATCGGCGCTCCCTTCGCGCCCCGTTCAGCTTCGGTGATGGGGATCGGCCCGGATTGGCCTTCTCCCTCCGGGGGGAGCGAAAAGCCGATGAGCGTGAAAGCGATGATGGCGAGTAGAAATGCCTGGCGCATGTTCCGTCCTTCCCCCGAATTTCCCCTTCTTATCTCAAATCAACAACATTCAACCTCATATCTTGGAGGATGGAATGGTTGTATGAAACTGAAAACTTCGGGGGATTATTCCGGGCCGCGTCCCCTTCGACGATGGCCCCGTTTGGCCGCGCATCCCGCTGATTTCCTTGAAAGCCTCGTCCATCTTGGCTATATTTCGGGTTCCGGCGATGAAAGATCCCATCCGCGGCGGTGAAGGTTTCAACCGGTGGGGCCGTTCGGATGGGTTCCAAGGAACTTGTGGATTGGATGGAGCCGACATGGCGGACACCCTGAAAATCACGCTCCTCCCCGGCGACGGGATCGGACAGGAAGTGATGGCGGGCACCCGTACGGTGATCGAGACCGCCGCCGGAATGTACGGCCTGTCGCTGGAGCTGGAAGAGGCCCTCATCGGGGGCTGCGCGATTGACGAGACCGGACACCCCTTGCCCCCGGAGACCCTGGAGCTTTGCAAGGCTTCCGATGGGATCCTTCTCGGCGCCGTCGGGGGTCTGAAATGGGATGGTCTGGCGCCGGAATTGCGCCCGGAGCGGGGGGCGCTGCTGCCCTTGAGGAAGGATCTGGAGCTGTTCGGCAATTTGAGGCCGGCGCGGCTCTACGACGCCTTGGCCTCGGCCTCGTCCCTGCGCGGGGAGATTGTCAAGGGGCTCGATCTGCTCGTCGTGCGCGAGTTGACGGGGGGCATCTATTTCGGCGATCCGCAAGGCGTGACGGAAAACCGGGACGGGCGCGTGGGCGTCAATACAATGGTCTACACGGCCCCCGAGATCGAGCGGATCGCCCGCCTGGGTTTCGAGTTGTCCCGAAAGCGGAGGAAGAAACTCACGTCCGTCGATAAGTTCAATGTCTTAGCGGTGAGCCGGTTGTGGCGGGAGGTTGTGGAGGGGATCGCGCCCGAGTATCCCGACGTCGAGCTGGAGCATATGCTTGTCGACAACTGCGCGATGCAGTTGATCCGGCAGCCCAGGCAATTCGACGTGATCGTGACCGGCAATCTCTTCGGGGACATCCTCAGCGACGAGGCGGCGATGCTCACGGGATCTATCGGGATGCTGCCCTCGGCCAGCTTGGGAGACCCGGCGAAGGGCGGACCGGCGGGAAGGGGGCCGCTCGGGCTGTTCGAGCCCGTCCATGGAACGGCGCCGGAGATCGCCGGCCGGGACATGGCGAATCCGATCGCCATGGTCCTGTCCGCCGCGATGATGCTGGAGTACGGACTCGGCGAGGCCGGGGCGGCCCGGGCCATCGAGGCCGCGGTCGCCAAGGTCCTCGATTCCGGGGCCCGGACGGGGGACATCGTTTCCGAGGGGGAAGATGTGATCGGAACGAAGGCCATGAGCGCGCGAATCGCCGAAGCGCTGGAGGCGGGCTGAAATGCCGGATCGATGGAATGTCGCCGTGGCGGGGGCCACCGGAGCCGTGGGGAACGAGATGCTCTCCATCCTGGCAGAGCGCAAATTCCCCGTGGCGGGCCTGCGGCTCTTCGCTTCGGAGCGCAGCGTCGGCGAGGTGTTGGAGTTCAACGGGAGGGACTGCCAGGTTGAATTGCTGAGCGGCGACGGCTTCGAGGGCGTCGATCTGGCGCTGTTCTCGGCGGGCGGGGCGCGCAGCCTTGAGTTTGTCCCGCGGGCGGTCGAGGCCGGAGCGGTCGTTGTGGACAACACCGGCGCGTTCCGAATGGACCCGGAGGTTCCCCTGGTCGTCACGGAGGTGAATCCCGAGGCGCTGGAGTCGCACAAGGGCGTCATCGCCAATCCAAACTGCTCGACCATGCAGATGGTCGTCGCCCTGAAACCCATTCTGGATGCCGTCGGGATTCTCAGGGTGGTGGTCTCGACGTATCAAGCGGTTTCCGGAACCGGAAAGAAGGCCATCGCCGAGCTTGAGCAGCAGGTCCGGGCGCTTTTGAATTTCCAGGAGACGGAGCCGTCCGTCTACCCTCACGAGATCGCCTTCAACTGTCTCCCCCACATCGCTGAGTTCGGCGACGACGGTTATTCGGGAGAAGAAACGAAGTTGATCAACGAGACCCGGAAGATCCTGGGGTTGCCCGATCTGGCGATCACGGCGACCACGGTCCGGGTGCCCGTCTTTCACTGTCACTCGGAGTCGGTCAACATCGAGACCGAGCGGCCGATCACGGCGAACGAGGCGCGCGCCCTGCTGTCGGCGGCCGAGGGGGTGGTCGTCTACGACTCGCCAAGCCATAACCTCTATCCGCTCGCCCGGGACATCGCGGGGAAGGATGAGGTGTACGTGGGCCGGGTGCGGGAGGACCAAAGCGTCGAGAACGGCCTGAACATGTGGGTCGTTGCGGACAACCTCCGGAAAGGCGCCGCTCTCAACAGCGTCCAGATCGCCGAAGTCTTGATCGCGAAGGACCTTCTACGCGTCCCGGCGTAGTCTTGAATTTCACCAATTCGCGCAAAAATATAACGTTGTAGCCCCCATCTGAGCGATGGGCGCGGCCCAAAGCGGAGATCGGGGCAAGGCGCTACAGGCCGCGATTTCCGTTGCGCTCAAATTGCGGCTACACGCAGAGAGGAAAATTCTTGCGCGGATTGGCGCAAGGAGGCGGTAGGCCTGTTTTCTCCCCCTGGCGGAAGTTCAGAGTGAATTGGAATGATCGAGGGCGGTCCCGTCACGGATGACCTGGGACCCTCAATCCCGGCGATCCCGATCTCGACGGCCTGATCCCCCCGCCTGCTTCATGCGGGCTCGCATTCCGCAGCGCGAGATAGTCGGCGTCTCATCAGGACGTGAGCGAAATCCCCCCCCTCCGAAATCCCCGATCACTCGAACCCGATGTTCAGGAGAATCTCAAAGCAGTTCAGGTCGCCCATCACCTTCCCCTCCTCGACCACGGGGATATCCTTGAGGTCGTGCTCGACGGCAAGCCGGAGGGCATCCTGAATCTCGTCCTCGGAAGAAACGGAATAAGGGGTCTGCATGATGTCGCCGGCTTTGGCGGCGGTCAGATAGGGGAGAACCGTGCGGGTGTCCTGTTGAAGGTATCTGGCGCCTGCGACGCGCATCAGGTCCCGGACGCTGATGATCCCCACCAGTTGTTCCGCGTCGTTCAACACAAAAACCGCGCGAGTCTTGTAATCTTCGGAGACTCGCTGGATCACTCGGGGGATGGAGTCGTTCTCATGCACCACGTCGGCCCCCTCTGTGATGGACTGAAATACATCCCGGACCTTCATATCAGCTTTTCACCTCCTGAGGAGAATGACTCCATCCCAAGGGAGTTTCCTCAATAATTTCCTGATAGGCCCATACCGGCTCTTCAACTCCGGAATGGATTTCCTCCATTTCCTGGGGGGGGCATATCGGCCCTTGGGATTCTGAAGGGGTTTCTTCCATTTCCCGAGGAAACACGCCGGCCAGCCACTTCAGCAGCATCGGCACGACAAAGGTGGTTGCCAGGCACATGATGGCCGCGGCGGCGAACATCTCCTTCGACAGGATTCCGGCCTTCGATCCGATGAGCGCCACGATCAAACCCACTTCGCCGCGGGGGATCATTCCCACGCCGATGAGGGTTCCTTTCCGGAAGCTCATGTTGCATATCGCACCGGCGCAAAGCGAGCCGAGCCACTTGGTGAGCATGGCCACCCCGGTGAGCAGAACGGTGAACCACAGAACCTGGGTCATCAA
>JASLXW010000134.1:0-2491 GCA_030740135.1 Nitrospinota bacterium | reverse complement strand
GTCACGACGAAAAATACGGGCGCGAGGAAGACGTAAATCGGGCGGGTCTGCTCGATGATCTCGATGTGGTCCTTCGTCTCGGCCAGGATCATCCCGATCAGAAAAACGCCCACGATGGCAGCCAAACCCGCGGCATGCGCCAGGTAGGAGAACAGGAACAGCAGACCGCAGGAGAACGCCAACAAAGTCCGATCGCCCCCGTATTGACCCAACCGGGCAATGGCCTTCGGAACCAACCACCAGAAGAGGGGGAAGATCCCGAAGAGAAAGATCACAAACTTCGTCACCGCCCAGCCGACCGACGCGTCTCCGCCCGTGCCCGTTGTCGCCAGAACCACCGTCAGAACCAAAAGGCTCAGGGTATCGTCGATAACCGCCGCGGCCAGGATCGTTTGAGAGACGGAGCTGTGAACCTTCCCCATGTCCATGAAAACCCAGGCGGTGATGGCCACGCTCGTTGCGGCCATCACCGTACCCAAAAACAGGGAGGTCGGAACGCTGAAACCATAGGCCGTCCCGATCCAATAGCCGCCCAAGAAAGGAAAAGGCACTCCCAGAACCGCAACCAGGACCGCCTCGTTGCCCACTTTTTTTATGTGCTCGGACTTGGTCTCAAGCCCCACCATGAAGATCATGAATATCACGCCGATCTCGGCCAGGACCTCCAGAAGATGGCTTTCCGGCAGCCACGCGAGAACGGAGCTCCCCAAAATGATTCCGATGGTGAGCTCGCCCAGAACGGAGGATTGCTTGAGCGCGCGCGCGAACTCCGCCGCCGCAAGGGCGCCAATCAGGATTATCGTGATTTGAAGCATCCAGTCGGTCATGGTTTGGTCCACAATTCAGATGGTCGATTTGGTTCCGTGTCCAATCGTGCCCGCGCGAAACCGGAAGCCGAACAGCCCCGGGACGGCATGCACGAAAAGACGGTGAGCTTTCGCAAGGGATCTGCTCACGGAAAAGGGCGCCATACCCGTCTCGGCGGGGCTTGCCCCGGACCGTTTTTCCCCTCAAATGGCGCGGAATCAACCCGGTGAAGAACCGTCCGGGTGTCCGGCGGGATGGTGTTTCCACAACCACCCGTAAAAGTGCCGGGCCATTTGACTTCATCGCCAATTTCTTATCGGCAATTGGATATCCGTCTAAAGAAAAAACAGTGGAAATGACGCAGATTCAAGGATTTTCGTGGATAATCCGGGGGCTGGAGGGTTGCTGGCGTGCGCAGGATTCGGCAAGAGAGCGGCCAGTTTTTTCGGCCAAGTCGACGGTCTATCTCAGCCGGGGCGGGCTGACGAGGCGAAGTGATGAGAAGTCGTTCGACGGGGCCTCCACGCTACACCGATTTCCCGAATGGGCGGACCCGTTATTGGACTTCGACTTTGTCACCCCTTGCAACGGACAGTGGGTGAGAAATCCGAACTAACCACCGCCGGTGTACCGGCCATCGGGGTCCAGGGAGCGGAGGTCCGCAAGCTCCTTCGCCGTGGGCGGCTTGGTCCTGGGGACCTTTTTGGGGATCAACAACTCGAATCCGGTTTTTTCACGCACCTCTTCCAGGTCCACGCCGGGGTGGAGAGATTTCAACCGCATCCGGCCTTGCCTCACGTTGAAATCAAGAAGCCCCAGGTGCGTAATGACCAGGTGGATTCCGCCGGCCGGAAGCCCGGCGTCTCGCCGTGAACGGCCGCCCTGGAGATAGCCGGGACTCGTAATGAAATCGACGTCTTCAACGAACCTCCGCTTCTCGTGACGCATGGCGACGATCACCTTCGTCATGCTGGCGATGTCGTTCGCCCCGCCGGTCCCCGGCAGGCGGACCTTCGGATTGTCCGGGTCGCCGATGAACGAGCTGTTCAGGTTGCCGTGCCGGTCGATTTGCGCGCCGCCCAGGAATCCGTAATCCACATAGCCCCGTTGCATCAGCAGGAGGACGTCCGTGATGGAGAGCAGCTTGCTGGCCCCCCAGGCGCACCGGGCCTCGTTCGTGGAGGGGGGGAGCCTGCCGGGAATCACTCGGGGGCCGATGACGCCGCCCTCGAAGAGGATGGTCAGTTGGGGGGCGTGGGTGTTCTGCGCCAGGATGGCCGAAACGAGCGGCAGGCCCGCCCCGCCGAAGACCACGTCGCCGTTGTTGAGCGCCCGGGCGCTCATGACGCAAATGAGCTCGGAGGCGTTGTAGCCGGTTCGAGCGTCTTGATCAGGCATGATCCACCTCCCGCCCGGCCTTGGAGGCGGCCAGGAGGGCCTTTGTCCCGAGTTTATCCAGAAATTCCTCCCAGGCGTTCAGGTGGTAACAGTGGGTTTTCAAGTAGGCTTTCGCTCCCCTCGCGCCATCGGCGGCGATTCGCTTGCAGTACGCGTCGATATGGCTGAATGCGGGCTCGTAAAGGCCGTAGCACTCGTGGGGCATGCTCCCGAAGGGGGCCTCGACGACGGCATCGACGCACAGGAAGGAGATGAACGTCCGGTCGGCCGATCGGCGGATCTGGTC
>JASLXW010000133.1 GCA_030740135.1 Nitrospinota bacterium | reverse complement strand
ATCGGAAAGACGCCCGACGGAGGCGTTCACCGGCCGGTCTTTTCCCCCGACGAGCGCCGCGCGAGGAAGTGGCTCATCGCCCGGCTGAAGGCCGCCGGCCTCAAAACCCGGCTGGACGGGGCGGGCAACATCTTCGGACGCCTGGAAGTCCCTGGAAAATCCGGGGCCGCCGTCCTCGCCGGCTCCCACATCGACACGGTCCCCAACGGGGGGCGGTTCGACGGGGCGCTGGGGGTCCTGTCCGTCCTCGAGGCCCTGCGGACGATTCGGGAGTCCGGGGCCGCGATTCGTCACCCGGTGGAAGTCGTCGCCTTCACCGACGAGGAGGGCCGGTTCGGCGGGTTCCTCGGGAGCAAGGCGTTTACCGGCGACCTGACGAAACAAGAGATCGGGGCGGCCCGGGACCCGCGGGGCGTCCGGCTCGCCGACGCCATGAAGAAGGCCGGCTTTCCGCCCGCCGCCGCGCTCAAAGCCCGTGCGAAACCCTCTGCGTACCGCGGATACGTCGAGCTCCACGTCGAGCAGGGTCTCGTACTCGAAGAATCGGGGGCCGAGGTCGGCGTCGTGACGGGAATCGTCGGACTGTGGAAATTCGAGGTCGCCTTCCACGGCCGCCCGGACCATGCCGGGACCACGCCCTTCCCTCTGCGCAAAGACGCCTATCTGGGGGCCGCCGATTTCGGCGCGGGCCTGCGGAAGCTCGTGCGCAAGCACGGCTCGCCCATCACCGTGGCGACTGTGGGCTACATCGAGCTCTCCCCCGGGGCCTCGAACATCGTCCCCGAAACGGCCCGGTTCACCGTGGACCTGCGGGACCTGTCGATGCCGGTCCTCGGCCGGATGCGCAAGGCGATCCGCGAGAACCTTCGGGAGATCGCCCGCAAGCACGGGCTGAAGGTCACGATGGAGCAGACGTTGGAGGCTAAATCCGTCAAGATGTCGGCGAAGGTCCGGGGGGCCCTGCGGCGGGCCTCGGAGCGGGTGGACGCCCGGTGGCGGGACATGCACAGCGGCGCGGGCCACGACGCCCAGGTCCTGGGCAAGTTCACGCCGGCCGGCCTCTACTTCATCCCCAGCGTCGGCGGCCGAAGCCACTGCCCCGACGAGCTCTCCCGGTGGAAAGACATCGAAACGGGGACGAACGTCATGCTGCACACGCTGTTGGAGCTGGCGGGGGCGGGCGGTCAGGTCAAGCATTCCAAGAGGTGACGACCCCATTCCGACACGGTGGAAACGCGCCTCACGTCGCGAGGGCCGATGAACGCCTCCCTGCCTTCCCGGCGAGGTTGTTGGAATTCCATTTCCGACCCCTCCTTTTTTCCTCTGTAGGCCGAATGACGCATCCACCCCCTTCCACCGAAGCCGATCTATCCAACCTCGACCCGGGCCTAGCCAAACCGGCGGGTCCTTATCCTCTGGCGGCGGCCGTCATCGGCGCGGGCTTGGGAATCATGGCGGTCGGGGCCGCGTTGACGGGCCACCTGTTCAAACCGAACCACTGGTATGAGGAGATCGGGTTTATGGCAAGCCGTGTTCTGCTCGTTTGGCCCGGATGGACGCAGGCCCTGCTGGGGGCCGTCCCGGCTCTCGGTCTCGGGGGAATGGCGGCGGACCCGGCGGTAAAATATTTATGAATGGTGGCACCCCTTTGATTTCATAGGCGTTCCCCGCTCCGGACCGAGAATTCCTCCTTGACAGGGCGTTCGGTTCGGGCTAAATTCGCTGGCTTTGAGGAATGGCGACGTCCATTTCCGCTGACCGCTCGCGCGGGCCGCATCTTTCGTTGATTCAGGTCCTACAAGGAGTCTGTTATCGTGTATGCAGTGATTGACTGCGGCGGGCATCAGCATCGCGTTTCCGAGGGCGAGACCGTCCGCTTGCAGAAGATGGATGGAGAGGTGGGGGAGGCGGTGACCTTCTCGAAGCTGACGGCGGTGGGCGCGGGTGAAGAGTTAGCCGTTTCCGTCGACGCCCTTGCGGGCGCCCGCGTGAAAGGGGTCATCGTGGAGCAGGGCCGCGCCCGCAAGATCATCGTCTTCAAGAAAAAGCGGCGGAAAAATTACCGCCGGAAAAAGGGCCACAGACAATCCTTCACTGCGGTGCGAATCACGGATATCGCCACCTCCTGAGAGGAAACGGACATGGCGCACAAGAAGGCCGGCGGCAGCTCCCAAAACGGACGGGACAGCAGGGGAAAGGGCCTCGGCATCAAGCGACACGGCGGCCAGATGGTGGGGGCCGGAACGATCATCGTGCGGCAACGGGGATCGTCCTATCACGCGGGCGACGGCGTTGGAACGGGCGGCGACTTCACCCTGTATGCCAAGAGAGACGGCCGGGTTCAGTTCCAGACCCGGCGCGGCGGCCGAAAATTCATCCACGTCATCGAGGTTCCAACGGAATCGAGTTGACCCCTCCCAAAAATGTTTATTGACTCGGCGCGGATCACCGCACAGGGCGGAGACGGCGGCCGCGGATGCGTCAGCTTCCGGCGCGAAAAGTACATCCCCCGCGGCGGGCCGGACGGCGGCGACGGCGGCGACGGCGGCGACGTCGCCCTGCGAGCGACTTCCTCCTCCAGCACGCTCCTTGAATTTCGGTACAGAAGAATCATACGGGCCAAAAGAGGCGGACACGGCCTGGGCAAAGACCAGCACGGCCCAAGAGGCGAGGACGTCCGGTTCGACGGTCCCGCCGGAACGGTGGTGACCGACGAGGACACGGGCGAAGCCCTGGCCGATCTGGCCGAAGCGGGCCGGGAAACCGTCGTCGCGCACGGCGGCCGCGGAGGAAAGGGAAACGCCCGGTTCAAGTCCTCGACCCGCCGCGCCCCCCGATTCGCCCAGACGGGCCAGCCGGGCGAGTCCAGGTGCCTCCTCCTCGAGTTGCGTCTGTTGGCCGATGTGGGCATCATCGGCGCCCCCAACGCGGGCAAGTCCTCCCTGCTGACTCGGATCTCCGATTCCCGGCCCCGGATCGCCGATTACCCGTTCTCAACTCTCGAGCCCGTCCTGGGCGTCGTCCACGTCGGGGATTACGAGTCTTTCGTGGCCGCGGACCTTCCCGGCCTCATCGAGGGCGCCCACCGGGGCAAAGGGCTCGGTTCGCAATTCCTCCAACACGTCCGCCGCACCCGGGTCCTGGTGCACGTTGTCGAGATGCACCCGCCGGAAGGCGCACCCGCGGACGCGTTTCGCGGCGTCTCGGCTGAGCTGACGCAATATGACGAATCCCTTGCGGACAAACCCGTTCTCGTGGCCGCCAACAAGATTGACCTTCCCGGCGCCCGTGAGGCTATGGTGGAATTCATGCGGGCCGCGGGCCTGAGCGAGGTTTGTCCCATCTCCGCGGCGACGGGCGAAGGGGTTTCCGAACTGCTGCAAGCCGTGCGCGGGGTCCTTTCCCGGGAAGAAGCGTCCGTCTCATGAAGAAGATGGAAAAAACCCAAAGCCGGCGGGCGCCCACAGGTGAGCTCTTGCGGAGAGACGCGCTGGGGAGCTGCCGCCGCATCGTGGTCAAGGTCGGCAGCAGTGTCCTGGCCGGTCCTCGGCAAAGGGGATTGAACGCGGACTCGGTCCACTCCCTCGCCCGGCAGATCACGGGGCTTTGCCGGGAAGGCCGTCAGGTCGTCCTCGTCTCCTCGGGGGCCGTGAGCGTCGGGATCGAGGTCCTGGGCCTCAAAGGCTCCCCGAAGAACATGCCCTTGAAACAAGCGGCCGCCGGCGTCGGCCAGAGCCGGCTCATCCAGGAATACCAGCGGGGATTTCAGGAAGAGGGAATCACCGTGGGCCAGATTCTCCTGACGCATGACGACGTTCACCACAGAGAGCGCTTCCTCAACGCGCGGAACACGATATTCGCCATGCTGGAGCAAAACGTCCTGCCCATCGTCAATGAGAACGACACGGTGTCGGTGGAGGAGATCCGGTTCGGCGACAATGACACCCTCTCCGCTTTGATCGCCTCGATGGTGGAAGCCGATCTGCTCATCATCCTGACGGACGTCGAGGGCCTGTTCACGTCCAACCCCGACAAAGACCCGGAGGCCCGGCTCCTTCCGGAGGTGGACCGAATCGACGCCCGAATCGAGTCCATGGCGAAACGGGGAAAGAGCGAATTCGGGGCCGGCGGAATGATCACCAAACTTCGGGCGGTGAAAACCGTATCGGAGGCCGGGATTCCTGTCGTGGTCGCGAGCGGCCGCCGGGAGGGCGTCTTGCAATCCGTCCTGGCGGGCGATCGGGTGGGGACGTTCTTCCGCGCGGAACCCGCCTACCTGAGCGGCCGGAAAAGCTGGATCGCCTTCGCGCGGAGAGCGCAGGGAAAGATCATCGTGGACGAGGGCGCCCGGACCGCCCTGACCGAAAAGGGGCGAAGCCTGCTTCCTTCCGGGGTGGTGGCGGTGGAAGGGACGTTCCAGTTCGGCGACTCGTCGGTGTGCTGCACCCCCAACGGGCGGGAGTTCGCCCGGGGGTTGGTCAATTACGGGTCCGCCGAGCTGGACCGGATCAAGGGTCAGAAGACCGCGGCGATTCAATCGATCCTCGGCTTTAAGGAATATGACGAAGTCATTCACCGGGACAACCTGGTCCTTCTTCATTGAGGCGATTTCGGCGTGAAATCCACCGATGATCCCGGCGGCCGCGCGAGCCGCATCGGCATTCTGGGGGGAACCTTCAACCCCATCCACACCGGCCATCTGGTGGCGGCCGAAGAAGTGGGGAGAGACTTCAACCTCGACAGGGTTCTGCTGATTCCGGCCAATCTGCCTCCATTGAAGGAACGCGCCGGCGTGATCACCTCGGAACATCGGATCCGGATGGTCTCGCTGGCCGCCCGAAGCAACCCAAGGCTGGAGGCCCGGGATCTGGAAATCAGGCGGGGAGGGGTCAGTTACACCATCGACACCGTTCGCGCCCTCATCGAGGAAACCGGACCGGCCGCGGACTTCTTCTTCATCATCGGCCAGGACGCCTTCCGGCACATCGGCTCCTGGCGGGAAGTGGAGGCGCTTTTCGCGTTGACCAATTTCGTCGTCGTAAGGCGCCCGACCCTTTCGGTCGATGAGATGATCGGGCTTCTGGTTGATTCCATCCAATCGGCCCACGGAGAACCCGCGTTCGTGCGCACGGGATACGACAATCAGGTTGCGGCGGACGGGCTTCGGGTGGAGCCCCACGGCCGGGAGATTTGGCTGAAAGACATCCCCTACTTCGATGTCTCCTCCTCGCTGATCCGCAAACGGCTGACCGAGCGGAGAAACATTAAATATCTTGTCCCCGAACCGGTCGAGACCTACATTCTGGAGCACTTGCTGTATGCTCATTCGGCGGAGCCGGAAGTTGCCAGATCCTGAAGGGGTCGGGATGGACGCGGAGGAGAGAGGGCTCCTGGCCTGCCGCGCGGCCTCTGACAGAAAGGCCCTGGATATCGCCGTCCTGGATCTGCGGGAGATATCGAGCATCACCGACCTGTTTCTCGTCTGCTCCGGACAGAACCCCCGCCAAATGCGGGCCATCGCCGAAGAGATCGACAACCGGCTTTCCGAACAGGGGGTAGAACCCCTGTCCCGGGAAGGGACCGGAGAGGGAAGTTGGCTCCTCCTGGATTACGACGACTTGGTGATCCACATCTTCAGCGAGGACGCGCGCTTGTTTTATAACCTTGAGCGCCTGTGGACCCGGGCGCCGCGACTCACCCGGCTCGCGGGCGAACCCATTACGGAGCCGCCGGCGGCGGAAAAACCGAAGCCGGCCGCGGCCCGAACAGAAGGCGCACCATGAACAACAAAACCCTTGAAAAGCATCAGCAGAAACTGATTGGGATTCGCCGCTCCCTCATGGGCGACGTCGGCGCGCGCATGAGGGAAAGCCAGGAAATCGGCGACGACGGCATCCAGGACATCGCCGATCAAGCGACCCGCATCAACACCCGCCAAATCCTGATCGGCTTGGGCGAAAAGGAGAGAAACCAGCTCAAGCTGGTCGAGCTGGCCCTGGAGAAGATCTCCCGCGAATCGTACGGGATCTGCGAGCGATGCGAAGGGAAGATCCCGGCCAAACGCCTGGAGGCCATGCCCTATGCGCGTTTTTGCGTCTCCTGCCAAAGCGAGGTCGAGCAGTCGCCCCGTGAAATGTGACGCGCCGGCGCCCTTTCGGTTCTGAAGGCGGGGGACCCCCATGCCGGTCCGATTCCTGCTGACCTTCGTTCCCATCTGCGCGGGCGGTCTCTACCTGCTCACCCACGAATCCGGCAACGTCCCCATCACGTTGTTTCCCGGCCTCCAGGCCCCCCTGGCCGTGGTCGTCCTTTGTTCCGCCTTGATCGGCGCCTTGGGGACGGGACTCAGCGACGTGCCCTCCCGCCTCGTGAACCACTGGTGGCAAGCGCGCAAGCTCCGCGACGCCCGGAAGCGCCAAGAGGCCGAGACCCTGTACCAGGCCGGCCTCGCGGCCCTTTCCGCGGGCGACGACCCGCGCGCCCGCCGCTCCCTGCGCCAGGCCCTGCGGAAAAACCCCGGCCACCACGCCGCCCTTCTCGAATCCGGAAACCTTCAGCGCCGCCTTGGAAACCTGGAGGCCGCCTTCGACTTTCACCGCAAGGCCGTCCAGACCGGGAGTGACGACCTCCGATTAATCGAAAGCCTGGCGGACGACTTCGCCGCCGCCGGACGCCCGGACGCGCTGCGGGCGCTCGTGGAACGGGTCCGGCACGCCGGCGGCGCGGAGTCCATCCCCCTGGCGCGCCTCCGGGACCTCTACGTCTCCAAGGGGGAATGGGAGACCGCGGTCAGGCTCCAGACCCAGCTCATGCGTCTGCCTGGAGGGGACCGAGACGGGGACGCCCGGATGCTCCTTGCGAACCTGCTCTACGAAGCCGGGTCGGGGAACGTGCGGAGCGGCGGAACCGACATGGGCGTCGACCAATTCAGGAAGGCCATCCGGACCCATGGCGACTGCGTTCCGCCGCGAGTGGCCCTGGGGGACGCCCACCACCGCTCGGGAGAGCGGGAAAAGGCGCTCCGCGTGTGGCGCGAGGGTTACGAACGCACGCGCGCGCCGATCTTCATCGACCGAATCGTGTCTATGCTGAATTCCGAGGACCCGGGGGAGGACGTGATCCAAGCCCTGCACCGAACGTTGCGCGGACATCCCGCCGACGAGCGATTGCGTCTCGCACTGGCCGGGGCGTACTTGAGCCAGGACCGTCCGGCGGACGCGCTGAACGCGTTGAGCGAACCGTCCGAAATGTCGGCGCCGGCCGCCAAGGTCTTGCGCGGCCGGGCGAGGTTGGAAATGGAGGACGTTTCCGGGGCGCGGTCCGAACTGGCCGCCGGACCGGAATCCGGCAGCGGGTTTCAGTGCTCGGCGTGCGGTGAGCGGATGGAAGCGTGGAGCGGACGCTGCGCTTCCTGCGGCGGCTGGGGCACCGTCGGCGCGGCCTGATCAGGGGCCGCTCCCCGGGGCCGGGTCGGAGACGGGGGAACCGTTGTCCCGCGCGATCTCGCCTTTCAGGAAGGATGTCCGTCCCAAAGGATCCAAGGCGGATTACTTCTAATTTGAAGACAGTGCGATCTTATCGCCGGGCATGATCAGGGCGTCTTTGGAGAGGCGGTTCCAGGTCAGGAGATTCGCCACCGAGACCCCGTACCGGCGAGAGATATCCCAAATCGACTCACCCGACCGAACCACGTGAGCGCCGTCCACGCCCGCGGCGGGTCTTTCGATCTTCGCCCCCGCCGAGAGTTTCCCGGTGCGCACCCTCGCCGGTTTCAGACTCTTCTCCGGAAGAACCAGCCGTTGTCCGACGGCCAGCCGGCTGGGATTCCTCAGACCGTTGACCTTGGCCAGGGCTTCTATCGTCGTTCCGAGATTTCGAGCGATCTCCCCCAGCGTATCCCCATTGCGGACCTCATAGACCTTTCCGGCGTACAGGCTGGGCTTCCAATCCGCGATGGCCTTGGCCACTTTAGAGGAAACCCCGGAGGGAACCTTGATTTTGTAGCCGGGGTAGCCGGGAGGCGTCTTCCACCGGCGCAGCTCCGGATTCAGGGACCGGATGACGTTCATCGAGACGCCCGCGGCGGAGGCAATCCACCGCAGATCGGTGGGCCGATGGACGGGGATCTCTTCAAAACGCAGTGGCGGATCGTATTTCAGGCCGGTGAACCCGTAAGCCTTCGGATTCTTGGCCAGCATCCGGGCCGCGACGAACTTCGGCACAAAGCTCCGGGTTTCCCGGGCAATCAGCCGGGTCTTGGCGAGCGTCCAGAAGTCTTTTCGCTTCAGCCGATTCAGGCCGCGGCGAATCTTTCCCTCTCCGGCGTTGTAGCCCGCCTGGGCCAGGTGCCAGGAGCGGAAGGTCTTGTGCAGATCTTTGAAATACCGCGCGGCCGCCCGGGTGGCTTTGACCGGGTCGCGGCGCTCATCAATCCACCAATTGATCTTGAGGCCGTATCGCCGGGCGGTTGGTTTCATGAACTGCCAGATCCCGCTGGCGCCCGCTATGGAGTAGGCCCTTGAATTGAACCCGCTCTCGATCAGGGCGATATAGACGAGATCCTCCGGCACCCCTTCCTCGCGCAGGATCCCGCGCATGAAATCCAGATACCGGGTGGAGCGCTCCAGCCATTTGGCAAAGGTGACCCGGCTGGGTCCGGTGTAATACCGGATAAACCAACGAACCTGAGCGTTGACTTTGATGGGGATCTGCGGACCGCTGTCCTTCTTGACCCGGGTGTCCCCTTCGGACTCGATCCGGGCGTCCCCGTCTCGGGGCGCCGGCGGCGCGGGTTTCTTGGGCGCCTCGGGGGCCGGACGGGAAGGGACGATGAGTGAATCAGGGGGCGTGTAGAGGCGTCCAATAACGGCCCGCTCGCCGGGTTTGGCGTGTCCGCCCGGGGAATCGAGCTCAGCCGCCGGTGAAAAGGATTTTCCGGAGGGTTTCGCAACCCGCCCTGGAGAAAGCGGCTTCCTGCGGGGCGTATCCCACGCCCTGGGGCTCAACAGCGGTCCTGAGCTCTCCGGCGCCGGGAGCGGCCCGATCACACGGTCCGGCCTCACCGGGGCCGCGGTGCAAGCGGACAATGAGAACAGGAGCAAAACGGGAAAAACAAGGCGCGACATAAAGACCCCGCCCGGCGTTAACATTCGAAATCCATTGAGAAAAGCCGTATTCACTGGAGC
>JASLXW010000132.1:6211-9224 GCA_030740135.1 Nitrospinota bacterium | reverse complement strand
CCGGAAGCATCGAGTTCGTGGACGGGCGGCGGGGGGTCATTATCGAGGGCTGTTACAACGGGTTCGGCGTGGAGGTGGTGAGAGAGGGACAGGTGGCCGCTCGGGCCAATCATTTCATCCTCCTCAAGGACCTCAACGGAGACCACGACTCGGCGGGGTACTCCCGCTACCGGAGGGCCCGGGAACTTCTGGATGGCAATTTCGGTGCGGTCGACCGGGAGAAGATGATCGCCTTTTCCGCCGACCACGCCAATGGCCCCGGCGGCCACTCCATTTGCCGCCACGCGAGCCACTTCGAGGAAGAGAGCAGCCTTTCGGCCGCGGTCATGGAAGTGCCCCGGGACCAGCCACAGAAGTCACGGATCACCATCGCGCTCGGCAAGCCCTGCCACGCCTGGCGGAGTCCTGCGGGTCAGGTCTCGTTTCGAATGGACTCTCCTCGGGAGGAGATCTCCGAAGGGTTTTACTCGGGAGAGACGTGGAAGACCTTCTACACGGAAGAGCCCAACACGGCTTGACGCCGGGAAAGACGTCGTCCGACTTCGGACCTATAGAGAGGAGAGGAAATATCATGGAAGCCGTTGATATTGTCATCAAGTCAGGAACGGTGATCCTATCCGAGGGGCCGGCCAGGGCGGGCATCGCCATCCAGGGAGAGCGGATCGTCGCCGTGGCGGAGGAGTCCTCGTTGCCGGAAGCGCGGGAGGTGATCGACGTCCCCGGAAAGATTGTCCTCCCCGGGATCATCGATCTGCACGTCCACTTTCGCGAACCGGGGATGACCCATAAAGAGGATTTCACCACCGGGAGCCGGGCCGCCGTGGCGGGGGGGGTGACGACGGTGGCCGACATGCCCAACCATAACCCGCCCCCGACCACGGCGAAGACTTTCGGGAGCAAACTGGACCTGGTCGGAGCCAAATCCTACGTGGATTTCGCACTCTTTGCGGGCGGCATGGAGACGAAGGAATATCCTGCGTTGGCCGAGGCCGGGGCCTGCGGGGTGAAACTCTTTCAGTTCAGATCCAGCGTCAAGGGCTCGCCCTACCTCGATCAGCTTTGCGTCATGGACGAGGGCCAGCTCTACGATGTTTTTGAGGGGGCCGCAAAGGCCGGCCTGCGCGTGTTCCTTCACGCCGACAACCCTCACATCATCAATCCGCTCCGCGCCCGCCTGCAAGAACAGGGGCGTTGCAATCAGTTGGATTATCATGAATTGCGGAACTCCATCGCCACCCGGGAGGCCGTGGACAAGGCCATCCTGTTTGCCGAAAAGACCGGGGTCCACCTCCACTTCGTTCACATCTCCCTCTGTACCCTGGACTGCATGGACTCCGTCCGGGCGGCCCGGGCCCGGGGCCTGCCCATCACCTGCGAGTCCGTTCCACCCATCCTGACCTACGAGGATCACCAGCGTTTGGGCCCCTACGCCCTCCCCTTTGCCTTACCCCCATCGGAAATCGGACAATACTGGGCGGCCATGGTCCGCGGCGACATCGACGCCATCGGCACCGATCACGCCCCCCACACCATTGAGGAAAAAGAGCCCGGCTGGAAGAACGTTTGGTCCTGTCCACCGGGGTTCCCCATGGTGGAAACCTCGCTCTCCATCGTCCTGACAAAGTGCGCCGAAGGGCTCTTGACCCTGACCCGCCTGGCGGAGTTGATGTCCGCCGGCCCGGCCCGGCTCCTGGGGCTTTACCCTCGCAAGGGGGCCATCCGGGTGGGGAGCGACGCGGACCTGACCATCGTCGATTATCCAGTGGAGGCCGTCATTGACCAGAAGAGGCTTCACTCCAAGTGCGGCTGGTCTCCTTTTGACGGGATGACCGTCCGAGGGGCGCCCGTGATGACCATCCTCCGCGGGAGGGTGGCGATGCGTGATGGGGAGATCGCCGGCATGCCCGGCGACGGTCGCTTTGTCTCCCCAGGGTATGGCGGGGAAGACCCCTCCTCGGCCTCGGGGAAATAACGTCTTACGCTTTTTGGAGTTCTTCCGAGCCTCTTTTTTCCCAGTCAAGGATTTGTCAAGCCGACGTTGGGGGCGCCGGTCGTCGACCGGGAGGATCCAGCGGACCGGCGGAGGGCGTTGAGCCCGTTTGCCGGTCTGTCTCATTTGGGGATCTTTTTCATTTCAACCGCGCCGGGCGGCGTCGCCGCGCGCTTTGGCTATCCCGCGGTGTATTGGATCGCGGCCGCCATGGCCCTGGGGGGGTTGGCCTTCTTCGCCCGCTTCGACCCGTCGAGATCTCCCGGGCCGGACCGGCTTGGACGCGTTGCTGCGCCTTGACGATGGATTGCGTTTCGGCGGAGGATCGGGAAGGCGCGCCGTGAGGTCAGGTTCCACGCAAGCCCGACTTCGAGGCGGCGGGGCTTCAGGTTTTTTTATCCGGCCGCCCAAGTTTGTGCGGAAGGGATGAGGGGTGAAAATTCTCGTAACCGGCGGGGCCGGATTCATCGGATCGCACGTCGTGGACGCCTACGTGGCCGAGGGCCATGAGGTCACGGTTGTGGATGCGCTCTTCCGGGAAAGCGAAGAAAACCTGAACCCGGGGGCGGTGTTCCACCGGGCGAACCTTTGCGACGCGGCCGCCCTGCGGGCCGTTTTTGAGCGCGAGCGGCCGGAGTGGGTCAACCATCATGCCGCCCACGTGGACGTCCGGCGGGCCGTGGAAGACCCCGCGCACGACGCCCGGCAGAACATCCTGGGGACCGTCAACCTCCTGGAGCATTGCCGGGAATTCGGGGTCGGCAAGGTCATCTTCATCTCGAGCGGGGGCGCGGCCTATGGAGAGCCGGAGTCGCTTCCCGTCCGGGAGGATCACCCCGTCCGGCCCCTTTCACCCTACGGGCTGTCCAAGTACGTCGGGGAGAAGTACGTCGAGCTTTACGCCCGTCTCCACGGCCTCGATTACACCATCCTGCGCTACCCCAACGTGTACGGTCCCCGGCAGGACCCCGCGGGGGAGGCGGGGGTGGTCGCCATTTTCACCGAGCGCATCCGCGCGGGACG
>JASLXW010000132.1:0-6183 GCA_030740135.1 Nitrospinota bacterium | reverse complement strand
ATGGGACCAAGACCCGGGATTATGTCTTTGTGGGCGATCTCGTCCGGGCCAACCTCCTCGTCACCGGGGATGCCGGGCGCCGGGAGGCGTTCAACCTGGGGTGGAGCGCCGAGGTCACCGACCGGGAGGTCTTCGAGGCCGTGCGGGACGCCCTGGGGGCGGACATGGAGCCGATCTATGGAGAGCGGCGCCCCGGAGAGGTCGAGCGGATCTGCCTGGACGCCTCCAAGGCGGAAAAGGAGCTGGGCTGGCGTCCGGAGGTGTCCTTCCGGGAAGGGGTCCGCCGGACGGTTTCCGCGGGCGGGGAGTAGCCGCGGCCGGCGATCTTGAACGAATGTCGCGGCGGGGGGGAGGGGGGGGGATTCGCCGTCCTTCGCCTCTGGACCGGCGGATGGGCGGCGCTGACCGAAAGAGTCGAACGAGGATGGACGCCGACTTCGAAAAGGAATAATGATGAATCGAAGCAACCCGGAGGCCCGATCATGATCCGCTTCAGAAAACAATCCCATTCGCGGGGTCCGAGGACAATCCCGCCCGGGCGCCTTCCGGCGGGTTATGCGGCCGTTCTTCTCCTCATCGCATTGACGGCGGAATCCTGCTCGCCGACGGCGGGAGGCTTCAACGTTCGGGGAAATGCGGTCTACGCGAAAGGCAATTACGACGAGGCGATCAGGCTGTACAGAAAATCCCTGGCGTTGAAACCCAGGCTGCCGGCGGTCAACGCGAACCTGGGATGGGCCTATTTCCATAAGAAAAACTACGACGAGGCGGTCGTCTATCTCAAACGGTCCTTGTCATACAAGCCCGAGTACAAGCACGCGATGCGGGGACTTGCCCGGGCACTCTTCCGGAAAAAGGATTACAAAGAAGCGCTTCGCTATTTCCGGCGGATCGTCGAAGCCGATCCAGGCGCGGTTGAAGAGTTGGATTATGTCGGCTGGTCCCACTTGAACATGGAAAACTACGATCTGGCCATTCCAGCCCATCGAAGGGTCCTCTCCCGAAAGCCTCGGCATCAGTCTGTACAGAAAGGGAAAGTATCAGGAAGCGCTCGGGCATTTCCGGAGGCTGCTCGCGATCAAACCGAAATCGCTCGGGACGCAGAACTGGGTGGCGTGGACCCACCTCAAGCTTCGACAATTCGACGAGGCCATCCCCCGGTTTCGAAAGGTCCTGGCCCGAAATCCCAAGAGTGAATCCGCGTTGGAAGGCTTGGGCCGCGGCCTGTACGCCAAGGGGGACTACAAGGCGGCCGCGGGTCGATTCAAGCGCGCCCTGGAGATCAACGCCAAGAATCGAGAGGCCAAGACGTGGCTCGGGTTCGCCTACTTCCGGGAGGGGAAATTCTCAGAGGCCGAGAAGCTGTTGGGAGGCTTTGGACGGATCGGCGTCGAGATCAAAAAACAGGGGGAAGGTCTCCTGGTTGTGCGTGTCCTCGAAGGCTCCCCGGCCGCGAAAGCGGGTTTGATCGGGGGGGACGAGGTTCGCGCAATCAACGGAGAAACCGTTCAGGACATCCCGACCTTTATCCCGCAGGATTGGGGAGGCGGGAATCGGGGGCCGGGCCGCTCTCCGTATCCGGAGGGGCGGGACGACAATCGTCATCAACGTGACGCCGGAGAAGGATCCCAAACTGGTGCGCCCGGCGTTTGATCGATGGCTCGCAAATCGATACCCCGGCAGGCGGTGGAAATCCGGGACTTCGACGCCCTCCGTCCCGGCCGGCCCGCCCAAGACCGTCGTCCGGGCGACGGAACCGGCCAAAGAGTCCGGATGGAAATCTTTGGGCACGGGCTTCCTCCTGCGGGGCACTTCACACATCCTCACCAAGTTCCACGTCGTCCAGGGCGCGTCGCGCGTCCAGGTGCCGTTCCCCTCGGGCGAGGTCTATCCCGGCCGCGTCGAGGCGAGGGACGCCAACAACGACCTGGCCATCGTCCGCCTGAAAGGGATGCCGCCGAAGGGCGGGGGATTTGTTCCCGATTTGGCAAGCCGGGTGGAGGTGGGAGAGCGCATCCACGCCATCGGCTACCCGCTGGGCGCGGGTCTCAGCCGGAAGCCGAGCATCGTCTCCGGCCAGGTGAGCGCGGAGATCGGCCTCAACGACAACATCGCTCAGTTCCGGATGACCGCCCCCATCAACGAGGGAAACAGCGGCGGCCCCGTGGTCAACGAGCGGGGCGTTCTCATCGGAATCGCGTCCTCGGGGCTGGTCCGGCAGGGCGTCGAGGCCATCCGGTTCGCGACGAAGATCTCGGCCGCGTCCTTGCTCCTCGGCCAGACCCGCCTGGCGCGGAAATTCTCGATCTCGGTTCAGCCCAAGGAAGCCCCCCCGAAGACGCCCCAGGCGATCTTTCGGAAATTCTCGCCCTACGTCGTCCTCATCGAAACCCGGTAGGTCACTGAGCTGGAGATGTGGCGCGCCCCGTTCCCGGGCGATGGGCCGGCGTCATGCAACGTGCGGCGGTTTCAGGCCCCGAGCGTTTTCGCGATCACCCCGGCGATCCGCTGAACCTGCTCCTTAGCCAGCTCCGGGTACATGGGAAGCGAGAGGACCTCCGCGGCCGCGCGCTCCGACTCGGGGAAGTCGCCCGCCCGGCCTCCCTGGTCCTCGAGGGCGGGTTGGAGGTGAAGGGGCGGGGTGTAATGGAGACCCGTTTCGATGCCTTCCCGCGTGAGCGCCTCGCGGAGGCGGTCCCGCTCGGGCGTTCGAATCACGTAGAGGTGATAGACGCACCGCCGCCCTTCAGGCGCCGCGGGAAGCACGAGGGGCAGGCCGTCGAGGGCCTCGCGATACCACCGGGCCGCTTGCCGGCGCTCCTCCGTCCACGCCTCCAGGTGTTTCAGCTTCACCGCCAGGACGGCGGCCTGGAGGGCGTCCAGGCGGTCGTTGGTCCCGATCTCCCCGTGGAGGTATTTTGCGCTCCGGCCGTGGTTGCTGGTCTTGCGCATCCGGTCCGCCGCTTCTTCGTTTCCCGTGACGACGGCGCCGGCGTCTCCGACCGCGCCCAGGTTCTTGCTGGGAAAGAAGCTGAAGCATCCCGCGTCCCCCAAGGATCCCGCGCGCCTTCCGAGAACCTCCGCCCCGTGGGCCTGGGCGGCGTCCTCGATGACGAGCAGGCCCTCGCGGTTCGCGATCTCCAAAATGGCGGACATGTCGGCGGGCAGGCCGAACAGGTGAACCGGCATGACGGCCTTGGTCGCGGAGGTCAGGGCGTTTCGGATCCCTTCGGGAGCGATGCACATCGTCTCGGGATCGATATCAGCGAAGACGGGCTTCGCCCCCACGTGCCAGATGGAAGCCGCCGTGGCGATGAAGGTGAAGGCCGGCGTCACGACTTCGTCGCCGGGTCCGACGCCCAGGCACCGAAGCGCGTGGATGAGCGCCGCGGTTCCGGACGAGACGCCCACACAGAACGGGGCGCCGCAGAACCGGGCGAAGCGCGTTTCGAACTCGAGGACGGCCGGCCCGCCGATATAGCGGCCGGAGGGGAGAACGGCGTGGACGGCTTCTTCGATCTCTCCCTGAATCCTTCGGTATTGAGCTTGAACGTCACACAGCGGAATGGCTTCCGGCGAACTCACGGGGGAATCTCCCGGGACGAAAAGGAAGGGTCAGGGTTGGCGAACCGGTTTGGACGCCGAATGTCTCCCGTCCTGGATGAATCCCCTGAACCGTTCAAGGTTCTCGTTTGTTTCAAGGCGGGGGGACATGGAAAGAGACCCGAGAACAAGAACACCGCGCAAGGTTTTCCCGAAGGGCAAGGCAACGAGCGGACGAGTTAAAAGCGAACCCCCAACCCGCCCAAGTACATGAACGGTCCGAGGTTCAATTTGTCGTCACGGGCGTTGGTGTTCGTATCGAACACGGCGTAAAAATCGCGGAGCTCGCCCAACAGAAAGACCCTCGAGCTGATGTTGAACGCGCCGCCGCCGACCCCGTGGTAGCCCACGTTGGAAAAGTTCCGATTTTCACTGGCCTGGTTGGCGACCTGCGAGACGCCGTTGGCCAGCTTCACCTCGCGATTGAGGTTGTACCATCCGAGCCCGAGGCCAGCGTAGAAGTCGAACCGCTTGATCGGCCAGTGCACTTTCGCGGTGACGAGGCCGTAGAACGTTTTGAATTTTACGTCCCCGTCGAGCAGGACCCCCGTGGTGGTCGTTTTGTTGAGATTGGTTTGCTGGCCGCCGAAGTATCCGAATGTTCCGGAGAGGCTGAAGTGCTTGTGGAACCGGTAGGCCGCCTCGCTCTCGTAACTAACGGAGTTGAAATCCTTCGCGTCGAACGCGCCGATGGCGGCTGTCGAGTCGAAATATTCGCTGCTGACTTGCCGATCCACATAGCCGCCCTTGACGGCGAGGGAAAGGCCGATCAGATCCCCGCCCGGGGCGGGGCGGGCCTGGAGGATCTGCCGCCGGAATAACTGCAAGGACCGCTGTTCCCCGGGATCTTTGTACTGGGCCAGCGCGCGGTCCACCGAACGCAGGGCTTCGTCCCATTTGGCCTGCTGGTATTGGGCGAGGGCCAGGTTGGACAGGGCCCGCAATTTCGGGTCCGAGACCTTCCGGAAGATTTTTTCGGCTTCCGCGAAGCGGTTCTGAATCAGCAGGATCACCCCCCGGTTCAGGATGGCGTCCTGGAAGTCGGATCGCAGGCGCAGGGCGGTTTGAACGGATTCCAGGGCCTGTTTCAATTGCTGCTGCCGGATGAGGGCGCTGGCGAGGTTGTTGTGATAAATCGCTTCGCCGGGATCCAGCTTCGACGCGGCCGTGAACTCCCGCGAAGCCCGGGCCAGCTTGCCCTGGAAATAATAAGCGGACCCCAGATCGGAATGAATGGCGGCCGAGTCGGGCATGGCCTGGACCACCCGCTCCATGAGCCGGACCGCCTGAGCGAGTTTGCCCGCCTTCAGGGCGTTGAAACCGTCCAGGTATTCTTTCGGAAAGATCTCGGAGAGGGCCGGCCGCACCGGAATCATGGCCAGCAGCAGGAGAAGCGCAAGAATGCCTCCGCCCCAACTCCGCCGCGCCATCCAAGTTCGCATTCGATTTCCTCTGCTTGAAGAAATCAGGGCCGGGCGCCCTGATGATCCATGCAATCCATCGCTACCAGTTGAGATATTATGTTGAATTTCACCTAACTTCAAGAAAATTATTCATAATCCTATGAGACTGAACGACTTGCCGGATTAAGCGGTTGAGTTTTCCGGTCCGCGGCCCGGAAATCCGTGGGCCGGCGACCCCTTCATGGGGCCTCTCCGGGGGGTGAGTGTTCGGCGGGTGACAAACGGCCGACGCGAGCCTACCGGGGTTTTCTTCATCCGGCCGCTAAAGCATCAGCAGCTTCAGCGAGCCCGAGAGGGCGATGATCAGAATGACCGAATTGAACACGCGGTTGGAAACCGCCTTGTGGGCTTGGAAACCCAGATAGGCCCCGACCGCGAGGAGGGGGACGGTGTAAGCGGCCCACAGAATGATCTGCGGGTCGGTGATGTCCGCATACAGGTACGTCCCCAGCTTGAAGACGTTCGTAATGCCGAACAAGCCGAACCCCGTCGCGACCACGGCCCCCTTCTTGAGTCCGCTGGAGACGAAATAGGGCGTTGTAATCACCCCGCCCGAATGCGCCGCCGTCGTGCTGAATCCCGCCAGCATCCCGACCAGGTGTCCGGTGGTTCGGGTCGGCGGGACATAGGTGATTTCGGACCGTCGAATCAGCTTGATGATGTGGTAGAGGGAATAGAAGAACGCGAAGCCGCCGATCAGGTAGCGGATGCCGGCGTCGGAGAGGTAGGCCAGCAGCGCAGTCCCCCCGATTGTGCCGACCGCCATGCTGGGGAGGAGGGCCAGGACGAACCTGCCGTCCCATTTTTTCCAGAAGAAGTAAACCACCATCAGGTCGCCCAGGACCATCAGCGGGGCGATGATCCCCATCGCCAACCGGGCCGAGACCAACAGCGTCAGAATGGGAGCGATGACCATCCCGATGCCGCCACCAAAGCTGGTTTTGAAAAATCCTGTCAGAAAGCTAGCCAGCACGAATGCCAGCAGGGTGTCAAAGGTTGGTTCCATCTTAGAGTGGTTCTGTCCTTTTTGACTAAATCAGAAAAAAAGCTTGAGGGCGCCCCCGATGGCCAGAATGAGCACAACGCGGTTGAACATCTCGCGGGAGACCGTCCGGTT
>JASLXW010000131.1:5746-9239 GCA_030740135.1 Nitrospinota bacterium | reverse complement strand
CGTGACGTCGATGTCCGCGCCCATCTCGATCAGAAAGTTCACGATCTCCTTATCGCCCTGGGTGTCGTTCATGTCCAGGCCGTGGAGCATGATCCACGAGTTCGTGATGGCCGCCGCGCACAGAAAGAACGTCGCCGATGAGAAGTCCGCCGGAACCACCTCCCGGAAGGGGAGATACGAGCGGCCCCCGGGGATGGTGAAGGTCTCATAGTTGTCGTTCTTCGGCATGACCTCCTGCTTCTCCAGCCAGCGCAGGGTCATGTCTATGTACGGCCGTTCCCGCAATTCGGAAACGTGGACGATGGTGTCCTCGGGGGCCAGCGGGCAATTGATCAAAAGGCTTGTGAGAAACTGGGAGGTGACGCCCTCCACCGTGGTCTCCCCCCCCTTCATCCGGCCGCCGATGACGACCGGCAGGCAGCCGTTTCCCCTGGTGCTGAACGCCTCCGCCCCCAGGTCGGTCAGGGCGGTCAACAGAGACTCCATCGGACGCCCGCGGGTCTGCTCATCGCCCGTGATGACGGAGTAGCCCCGGCACAGCGCCGCCGAGCCCATCCCGATCCGGCAAGTCGTCCCCGAGTTGGCGACATCGATAACGTCTTCCGGCGCCGCCGGACGACCCCCCGCCCCCTCTACGATCCATCGGCTCTCTTCCATATGGATCTTCGCGCCCAACGCCCGGTAGAACCGGGCCGCCGCCTCGGCGTCTTCCGACTCCAGCGGATTCAGGATCTCCGACGTGCCGTCCGCCAGCGCGGCCAGGGCCACGGCGCGGATGGTGTGCGACTTGCTGGGCGGAATGGCCACCGTCCCCATGAGGTCCGATTTCATGACCTCCAACCTCATCTCAGACCGCCCTTCCCTCGTCGCCGCCCCGCTCGCCGAAGCGGCGCAGCCAATGATCCATCAGGACAATGCAGAGCATGGCCTCCGCGACCACCACCGCGCGCGGGCAGACGCAGGGATCGTGCCGCCCCTCGACGCGGATCGTCCCGGGCTCGAGATTCACATCCACCGTCTCCTGCTCTCTCAGGATGGAGGAGGCCGGCTTGACGGCGATGCGGACGACGATGTCCTGACCCGAGGAGATCCCACCCAGGACGCCCCCGGCCGAGTTGGACCGGTAGCCGAGCTTGCCGCCGTCGTTGAACATCGAGTCGTTATGCTGGAAGCCCGTCATCGAGGCGGCGCGAAACCCGGCGCCGATCTCCACGCCCTTGACGGCGTGGATGCTCATCATCGCCTTCGCCAGGTCGGCGTCCAGCTTGTCGAAGACCGGACGGCCCAGCCCCGGCGGGACGCCCGTTGCGCGCGCCTCCACGATCCCGCCGAGGGAATCGCCGGCCTGCCGGGCGGCGTCGATCGCATCGATCATCCGCCCCGAGGTCTCCTCGTCCGGGCACCGGACGATGCTTTGATACACCGCCGCGCGGTCCAGGGAAGCGGTTTCTTCCGGAGGGTCCCAGACAATCTCGCCGATCCGGCGGACGAAGGCCACGGTGCGGACGCCCCGCCCGCTCAGGAATCGGCGCGCGATGGACCCGGCCGCGACCCGGGCGGCCGTCTCGCGGGCGCTGGACCGGCCGCCGCCCCGGTGGTCCCGCAAGCCGTACTTGGCGAGATAGGTGTAGTCGACGTGGCCCGGGCGGAAGAGGTCCCGAATCTCATCGTATTTCGAGGAATCGGCGTCTTCGTTCCGGAACATCATCGAGATGGGGGCCCCGGTGGTCTTTCCCTCGAACAGCCCGGACAAAATCTCGACCCGGTCGCTTTATTTCCGCTGGGTGGTCACCCGGCTCTGTCCCGGCCGGCGCAGGTCGAGGTCGGGTTGGATGTCGGACGCGGAGAGCTCCAGCCCGGGCGGACAACCGTCCACCACGGCCCCCAGGGCCGGCCCGTGCGACTCGCCCCAAGTCGTTACGCAATACCGCTCACCGAACGTGCTTCCGCTCAATCACACCTCCCCGCCGGCCGGTTCGCCCGGCCTGACCGGCCGCCCGCCCGGCGCTTTCTCGGGGCGCGCCTTGAACCGGGCGACAACCTCCGCCGCGATCGCCTCGGGGCTTCGATCCGCATCCACCCGAACGTCCGCGATCCGCTCATACACCGATCCGCGCTCTTCGAGGCCCCTTCGAAAATCCGCCCGCGGGTCCGCCGGGTCCAGGTAGACCGGCAGCCCCTGCCGGCTCATTCGCTCCCAGAGGATTTCCTCCGGGAGGTCCAGATAGACGATGAACCCCGACCCCTCGAGCGACGCGTCGCCCGCGAGGCGGACGGGCGTCCCGCCTCCCAGCGCCACCACGCGATCTCCGTCTCCGTCGCGAAGGCAGCGCTCCAGGGCCTCCCGCTCCAGGTCCCGGAAGCATTCCTCCCCCCGCTCCCGGAAGATTTCCCGAAAGGTCTTCCGTTCGCCCGTCCGTTCCCGGTGGACATCCTCCAGGACTTCATCCGAATCCCGAAAGGGCGCCCCGAGAGACCGGGCCGCGATCCTGCCGACGGTGGACTTGCCGCACGCCTTCGGGCCCACCAGGATCAGGTTCACCATTCCCTCTCCGAAGCGGAGCTGGAAGAGATCTTCTTCCGCGACAGATCCCCCCCGCGCCGCGCCAGGTATTCGGCGATGCGCCCCGACACAACCGAGACGCAGCCCCGCCAGCCCGAATCCGGAACATCCACCCACTGGATCCCGGGCATCCCGCGGAACCAGACCATCTGACGCTTGGCAAACCGCCGGGTCTCCCGCTGGATGGTCACGACGGCTTCCTCCAATCCCATCCCGCCCTCCAGAACCTTCCACAACGTAGCATAGCCGAGCGCCCGAAACGCCGGAAGGTCCGGTGAATATCCCTTCCCGCGCAGGCCGCGGACCTCCGCCATCCATCCCGCCCGCATCATCGACCTCACGCGTCCGTCGATCCGGTCATAGAGCGCCTCACGCCTCCAGCGCAGGAAAAGGAGCAAAGGGTCCGGGAACGGAGAATCCCGCCGCGCGTGTTCGGTCCGAAGGCGGGAGATTGGAACGCCGGTCCTCTCGTAAACCTCCAGGGCCCGAACGATCCGCTTCAGGTCCCTCATGCCCACTTCGGCGGCGGTCTCCGGGTCCACCCCGGACAGGCGCCGGTGAAGCCCCTCGACGCCTCCCGCTTCGGCTTCCAAGCGGAGCCGATCCCGCAGGGCCGGGTCGGCCTCCGGGCCGGGAAAGATCCACCCCAGGACGGCCCGCAAATAAAGTCCGCTGCCGCCCACCAGCAGGGGAATCCGGCCGCGCACGCGGATCCCCTCGATGACCGTCCGGGCCTCGCGGCCGAATCGCGCGGCCGTGTAGGATTCATCCGGATCCGCCAGGTCGATCATGTGATGGAGCGGATCCCGGCGCCGCTCCGGACTCGGCTTCGCCGTCCCGATGTCCATCCCCCGATACACCTTCATCGAGTCCACCGACACGATCTCGACCGGAAACTCCCGCGCCAGCGCGAGGGCCAAGCCATGCTTT
>JASLXW010000131.1:0-5736 GCA_030740135.1 Nitrospinota bacterium | reverse complement strand
CGGGCATCGCGACGGATCGCTTCAGTGAATGGAGGTTGGAGGGTCCGGCCTGGAAACACCGAATGCCGGAATTCCGGCGCTTCCCGCACCCCCGCCTTCATCCGGCCGGGGATCGACCCCCGGACCGGTCGAGGCGAATTGCAGAGAGAAAAAGCACGATGAATGCGGAACGGGACGATCGGAACCTATGCGTCGTCGGACGGGGCGCGCGAAACCGGGCCGACGGGCCGTGGATTCGGGCTCACGGGACGGATTCCGCGACGGATCAATCCGGAACCGCCGCCGTGTCGCGCTCCAAGGTCTCCATGGTGATATTGACCAATTCGCGCAGGTCCTTTCCGGCCTTGAAGAAGGGCACCTTCTTCGCCGGGATCTGGACCGTCGTTCCTGTCTTCGGATTCCGCCCGTCGCGGGGCTCCCGGTGACGGACCCGGAAACTGCCGAAGCCCCTCAACTCGACCTTATCGCTCTGGCGAAGCGCATCGACCACGCAACCGAAAACAATGTTCACGATTCTCTCGGTTTCTTTCTTCGTCAAGTCTATCTGTTCGGCGACTTGCTCCACCAACTCCGCCTTCGTCATACCGATTTACCTCCCGACTCCCGCCATGTCTCTCTCCCCGCGGCGGCCGCAATCTCGGTCGGAACTCCCCGCTCCCACCCGAGTCCGGGCCTCCACCCGACTAACCAATACGTCCAGATATACTGAAGCCCCCGGACGGTGGGCAGGGCGTCCGAAACCCATCCCGCCGGCCGGATGCTTCGCAACAAGCGCTCGATCCATCCCCGAAGGCGACGTCGCTCCTCGTGCACCCGAGGACGCCCTTTGATGCCGGCCATCCGGCCGGCTTCGCGGATTGAATCCTCCAGCGTCCCGATCTCGTCGATCAAGCCCAGCCCCTTGGCGCGCTCGCCCGTGAAGATCCTCCCGTCGGCGATCTTTCTCACCGCCTCCATCGGCATCTTCCTTCCCACAGAAACCGCCCGGACGAACTGCGTGTACGCATCGTCAATGACCTGCTTGAAGACCGCCCGGTCCCCGGCGGACATCGGACGCAGGGGCGAGCCGACGTCCTTATGCACCCCGCTCTTCACCACCTCGATTTTCAGACCCGCCTTCTTCAGAAGGCCCTCGATGTTTCCCACCTGGAGGATCACGCCGATGCTGCCCGTGATGGTTCCCGCGTTCGCGTAGATCTTGTCCGATGCCAGGGCGACGTAGTATCCGCCCGAGGCGCCGACCCCTTCCATCGAGGTCAGGACTACTTTTCCCCGGTCCCGGAACCGAAGGAGCGCGTGGTAGATCTCCTGGGAGGCGGCCACCCCCCCTCCGGGGCTGTTCACCTGGACGACCAGCGCCCGGATGGCGGAATCTTCCCCGTACCGCTCGATCAGTCGGACCACCCGGCCGCCCGTCAAGATCGGCCCTTCGATCCGAATCAGCGCCACCTTCTTCGCCGACCGGCCCCCGGTCTTTTCACCGACGAGAAACATCGTCAGGCCCGCCGCCAGGAGCAGGAGGACTCCGGTCCAGATGACCGTCCGGCCCCCGCGCCGGCGCTTCTTCCGACGGGCTGGAGCTTCCATCGAGCACATCCTCCGCAAGGAAAAGGACCGCCTAAGAGACAGGCTCCTCTTCGGACGCTTCGGGCGGCTCGCCCGCAGGCTCATCCGCCTCGCCGGCGTCTTCCATCAACTCGACGCCTTCGTTGGAATCGGGCTCCGCTTCGGGCTCATCCGCCTCCCCGGCGTCTTCCGTCAACTCGACGCCTTCGTTGGAATCGGGCTCCGCTTCGGGCTCGTCCGCCTCGCCGGCGTCTTCCGTCAACTCGACGCCTTCGTTGGAATCGGGCTCCGCTTTGGCCTCGTCCGCCTCCCCGGCGTCTTCCGTCAACTCGACGCCTTCGTCGGAATCGGCCTTCGCTTCGGCCTCCGCCGCCTCCATCGCCTCCTCCATCGCCGTCTCAGGCTCATCGCCCCCTACGTCCTCGGCTTCCGAATCGGCTTTATCCGGGACGGCGGCGGCGGTTTCCTCCCGGGCGACATCACTGACTTCCGCTTCCAGACGGCGCGCCCTTCGCTCCTTCCATTCCTCCGGTTCGCCGTCCTCGTCGATATACGCCCTGAGGCTGAGGCCGAGCTTGCGCTCCTCCTTGTCGATCTTGATGATCTTGACCGTGTACTCTTCGCCCACGGCGACGACATCCTCAGAACGCTCGACCTTCCCTTCGGCCAGCTCGGAGATGTGAATCAGACCTTCCAGCCCGTCCTCGAGGGCGGCGAACGCACCGAAATTGACCACCTTGACGATGTTCGCGGGAACGTTGTTGCCGACCTGGTGGCGCTCGTCGATGTTGTCCCAGGGGTTCTCGCCCGCTTGCTTCAGACCGAGAGAGAGCCTTTCGTTCTCGATGTCGATGTTCAGGACAACCGCTTCCACCTCCTGGCCCTTCTTCAGAATTTCCGAAGGGTGCCTGATACGCTGAGTCCAGGACATGTCGGAGATGTGAATCAGGCCGTCAATGCCTTCCTCCAGGGCCAGGAACGCCCCGAAATCGGTCATGTTGCGAACCCGCCCCTGGGCCGTGGCGCCGACCGGATACCGGTCCTGAATCTTAAGCCAGGGGTTCTCTTCCGTCTGCTTCATGCCCAGAGAGATCCGCTTGTTGTCCTTGTCCACGTTGAGGACAACGGCCTCCACGGTCTCCCCCGCCGTCACGATCTTCGAGGGATGACGCATCCGCCTCGACCAAGTCATCTCCGAGACGTGGACGAGACCTTCCACCCCCTCCTCCAACTCGATGAAGGCGCCGTAATCGGCGATGCTGACCACCCGTCCATTGATGCGGGTTCCAGAGGGAAATTTGGTGTCGACGTCCTCCCAGGGGTCGTGCGTAATCTGCTTGTGGCCGAGACTCACCCGCTCACGCTCACGGTCGAACTTCAAGATCATCACCTTCACCGTGTCGCCGATCTTGAACATCTCGGAAGGATGCCCCACCCGGCCCCAGGACATGTCGGTGATGTGAAGCAGACCGTCCAATCCGCCGAGATCGATGAAGGCCCCGTAGTCGGTGATGTTCTTGACCACACCCTCGACCATCTGGCCCTCTTCCAGGGTCTCCAGGGTTTTCGTTTTCAGCGTCGCCCGCTCCTCTTCCAGCAGCACGCGGCGAGAGAGAACGATGTTTCCCCGGTTCCGGTTCAATTTGATAATTCGCATCTCGAGCGATTGGCCGAGATACTGATCCAGGTTCCGCGCGGGACGAAGATCCACCTGGGAGCCCGGCAGAAAGGCCCGCACGCCCACATCCACGGTCAACCCGCCCTTGATCCGGGCGATGACCGTTCCGGTCACCATCTCGTTCCGGTCGTAGGCCTCGCTGATCTTGTCCCAGACCTTGATGCGGTTGGCCTTTTCCTTGGAAAGGACGATCTGGCCTTCGTTGTCCTCCTTCGTCTCGAGGAAGACGTCAACCTCATCCCCGACTTTCATGTCCCGACCGTGATTGGGGAACTCATCGAGGGAAATCGAACCCTCGGATTTATAACCTACGTCCACCATCACGTGGTCCCGATCCAGCGAAATCACTGTCCCCTTAATGACCTGCCCCTCTTTGATCGTCTCCAGGGACGCCTCATAGATCTGCGCGATGGTCTCCTCATCGAGGGAGCTCAGGTCGTCGGGGATTTCCGGCATCTGAATCCGCGGCGCGGTGTCCTCGGACCCGGCGGCCGGGGCGTCTTCCGGCGTTTCATCGGCTTCCGGCGTTTCATCGGCCGGTTCAGTCTCGGCCGGAGAATCGCCGGATTCCCCGGATTCAACGGCCGGAGGGACCTCCGCCGCTTCATCGTTCACTTCGGCAACCAGTGTGGATTCAGAAGGAGAAGGGTCCGTCGATGGCTCTTCCCCATCTGCCGCATCAGTTGGTGATTTCTCTAAGTCTTCTGACATACTCGTTCTCTTCCCCCGGGGGTGGATGGGCCCGAACGTAAACCGCTGAAACGCATGGGGGGTTCCCGCGCCAGCGGAGACCGGCCCCTCCACGGGGCCGTCCCGTATTGACGGCTCTTACATCCGGGCGGATAAGCGCTGAAGTGCCATATCTACCATATTTTCAACAACTTCGTCAACATTCATTTTTGTCGTGTCGATGAGCGCAGCGTCCTCGGCCGGAACCAGCGGCGCCGCCTCGCGGGTTCGATCCCGCTCATCGCGCTCCCGGATCTCCCGCTGGATCGATTCCAGGTCCGCCTCCCGCCCGAGCCGCCGCATCTCGAGCCAGCGGCGTCTCGCCCGTTCACCGGCATCGGCCGTGATAAAAAATTTCACCGCCGCCTCGGGAAAGACCACCGTCCCCACGTCCCGGCCTTCCATCACAAGGCCGGGCGGCGTCGCCTGACGACGCTGAAGGTCCAACAGCGCATCCCGCACCGCCGGCCGGGCCGAGATGATGGACGCCCCCCGGCCGATCTCCTCGCCCTTCAACTCCCGCGTCAACTCACGGCCGTTGACCCAAACCCGCCAATCGTCCCCGCTTTCGACGGTCTTCCTGAATTCCAGAACCAGGTCCCGGCAAAGAGCCGTCAAGGCTTCATCCGAACCTTCCCGGCCCAGGCCCGATTCCCCGGCGGACCAGGCAAGCGCCCGGTAGAGGGCGCCCGTGTCGTAGTATCGATACCCCAGGCGAATCGACAAGCGGCGGCTGGCGGTGCTCTTCCCGGCGCCGGCCGGGCCGTCCACCGCAACGACCGGGGCTTCCTCACTCATCGGACCGCCCCCTCCCTGTCGAACGGGCCTCGCCGTCCGCGCCCGCCCGCAAGGAGCCGGAAGGAGGCCGCGTTGCGCCCTTTTCCGACGCGATGAGGGCGTCCCTTCGCGCCTTGGCCCGGCCGAACGCTTCCCTGAGACCTTCGCCGTCGCCCCGGTCGATCAGGTCTTTCATTTCACCCAGCGTCTCTTCATACCGCGAGATCCACTCGAGAATCGCCCGACGGTTCGACAGGCAGATATCTCTCCACATCCCGGGATCGCTTGAAGCGATCCGCGAGAAATCGCGGAATCCCCCGCCCGCAAATCCCTCCAAAACATCTTCGGGCAGGGCGTTCATGGCCGAATACGCCAGAACGTGGGGAAGGTGGCTGACCGCGCCGAGGACTTCATCGTGCCGGTCCGGGTCCATCAAAATGACGCCGGCGCCCAACGCTTCCCACATGGCCTTGGAGGCCTCGACCGCCCACGCCGATGTGTTCGGGGTCGGCGTGAGGACGCACCGCGCGTTTCGGAACAGGCCCTCGAACGAAGCGGCCACACCCGAATTCTCCGTACCCGCGATGGGGTGGCCGCCGACAAACCCGACGCCTTCGGGGACGCGCCCCTCGACCGCGCGCACATAATCCCCCTTGACGCTTCCCATGTCGGTCACCAGCGCCCCTTCCGGGCATCGGGGACGGATCCGCAAGGTAAGCTCCGCGGCCGCGCCCATGGGAACGGAAATCACGACCAGGTCCGCGCCCCGAACGGCCTTTTCCGGGTCGGGCTCTCCCCGGTCGATCACCCCCAGGTCCCGGGCCCTGGACAGGGTTTCAGTCGTTCGGCTGCACCCGACAATCTCGTCCACGCCATCGAGCGCCCGGAGGTCCCGGGCAAAACATCCGCCCATGAGGCCCACGCCCAGAAGGGCGAGCCTCTTGAAACGGCGCGGTTTTTCGGGATGAGACGAATCAGGCATTTTC
>JASLXW010000130.1 GCA_030740135.1 Nitrospinota bacterium | reverse complement strand
GCGCCACGCTCGACCCGCCCCGCGCGCTTTCCGGGCCGGCCGGTCCGGACCCCGCAAGCGGACTCGCCGGGCGTCTGGGGGGCCTCGCCCGGCGCGTCTACGATCCGCCACGTGAACGGATGACCTGGGGGTGGAAGGTTTCTTTATACATCCTGACGAAGGCCGTCGCGGCCGGGGCGTTCGCCATTTCGCTGTTGGCCTTCGGTCCCGGCCGCCCGCCCGGCCCGATGGGGTGGACGGGCGCCCTGCTCGGCCTCATCTTCCTCGGATGGACCGGCTTCCTTCTCATCCGGGACCTTCGCCGGATGGACCGCTTCCTCTACATTTTCCTTCGGCCCCAGTGGAGGTCGTGGCTGGTCAAGGGGGGTTACGTGTTGTTCGGGTTCGGCGGGGTGATCGCCCTCTGGATCATCGGCGGAATCCTGGGAGGACGCGCCTTCCAGTCCGCTTTGACCTGGCCGGGGGTCGCCCTGTCTTTTCTGGCGGCCGTGTACACGACCTTCCTGTTCGCGCAGGCCAAAGGGCGGGATTTCTGGCAGAGCCCGCTCCTGTCGGTCCATATGCTCCTCCACGCGGTTTTGGCCGGGGGCGCGGCGTTGCTCCTGTTCAGTCCGTTCTTCCCGGCGGCGGCCGGCGCCCGGTTGAAGGAAATCCTCCCGGGGGGCCTCGGGTTGAGCTTCCTGGCCTTCATGGGGGAGCTTTACTTCCCCCACCCGACGAAAGACGCGCGAGCCGCGGCCCGAATGATCCTGCGCGGTCCCGGAGCGATCCTGTTTTGGGGAGGCGTCGTGGCCCTGGGTCACGCCGCGGCCGCCGGCCTGTTGCTCTCGGGAATCGGCGGCCTCGAGGTCCTCAGCGCTCCCTTGATCCTGGGCGGGGTCTTCGTCGCCGCCCACCTCTGGGTGACCATTCCGCAGCGGATCCCGCTGAGTTGAGGAGCGCCGAATGAACCACCGACCGAAACCCGGCTGGATCGAGCGAACGGTGGAGAGCCTCGGATGGATCAACCGGCTGGACCCGCCGACCGCTCCCCGGGAAGAACGCCTGGCGCCGGAGGGGAAATTCTCGCAATTTCCGCCCGCCGACCGCTGGGGGGACTGGGCCGACCCGGTTCCGCCGGGCGCCGAAGCGGACGCCTCGCGCCGGTGCGTCCTCATTCCCACCACCTGCTTCAACTGCGAAGCGGCCTGCGGCCTGCTCGCCTACGTGGACAAGGAGCGGCTGGAGGTCCGGAAGTTCGAGGGCAATCCCCTCCACCCGGGAAGCCGGGGACGGAACTGCGCCAAGGGGCCCGCCACGATCAATCAGATCCGGGACCCCGATCGCATCCTGCACCCCCTGAGGCGGGTGGGGCCGCGCGGCGGCGGCCGGTGGGAGCGAGTCGGCTGGGACGCGGTCCTGGACGACCTGGCCGCCCGAATCCGCGAAAGCCTCACCGGGGGAAAACCGGAGGAGGTGATGTATCACGTCGGCAGACCGGGCTACGAGGGTTCCGTCGAGCGGGTTCTCAAGGCGTGGGGCATCGACGGCCACAACAGCCACACCAATGTCTGCTCTGCGGCCGCCCGTCTCGGTTATCACCTCTGGCAGGGATCCGACCGTCCTTCCCCGGACCATCAACGGTCCCGCTTCATCCTCCTTATGAGCTCCCACCTGGAGGGGGGCCACTATTTCAACCCGCACGCTCAGCGCATCATCGAGGGCAAGCTGGCCGGCGCCAAACTGGCGGTCATCGACCCCAGGCTGTCGAATACGGCCGCCCGGGCGGATACCTGGCTCGCGCCTTATCCCGGGACCGAGGGGGCCGTCCTGCTGGCCATGGCCCATGTCCTCCTGGAAGAGGGCCTCTTCGACCGGGCGTACGTGGAGACCTGGATTAACTGGGAGGAGTATCTGAGGGAGAAGGCGGGCCTGTCCGGGGCCTCCTTTGATGTCTTTCTCTCCGAAATCAAAGAGGTCTACGGAGCGTACACGCCCGAATTCGCCGAAGCGGAGAGCGGCGTCCCGGCCGCGACAATCCGGAAGGTGGCCCGGGAGATCGGCCGGGCGGGGTCCGCCTTCGCGACCCACATCTGGCGGGGGGCCGCTTCGGCCCATCTGGGGGGGTGGCAAATCGCCCGCGCCCTTCATTTCCTGAACGTCCTGACCGGCAGCGTGGGGACCCCCGGGGGAACCGCGCCGGCGTCCTGGCACAAAACGAAACCGGCGCCCTTCGACGCCCCCCCCGCCGTCAAGTTCTGGAACGAGCTGGTCTACCCGAGGGAATACCCCTTATCGACGTATGAGATGAGCTTCCTCCTCCCCCACTTCCTGAAGGAGGGCCGGGGGAAGCTCAGCGTATACTTCACCCGGGTCTACAACCCCCTGTGGACCAACCCCGACGGCTTCACGTGGCTCGAAGTCCTGAAAGACGAGGAGAAGCTCGGTCTTCACGCCGCCCTGACGCCGACCTGGAACGAATCGGCCCTGTACGCCGACTACGTCCTGCCCATGGGGCTCGCGGGCGAGCGTCACGACGTGCAGAGCCAGGAAACCCATTCGGGCGTCTGGGTCTCGTTCCGCCAGCCCGTCCTGCGGGCGGCGATGGAGCGGATGGGCAAACCCGTCCAGTGGACCTACGAGGCCAACCCGGGGGAGGTGTGGGAAGAGGACGAGTTCTGGGTCGAGCTCTCCTGGCGGATCGATCCGGATGGGGGCCTGGGCATCCGGCGGCATTTCGAATCCCCCGACCGGCCGGGGGAGAAGATCACGGCCGAGGAATACTACCGCTGGATGTTCGAGAACAGCGTGCCGGGACTCCCGGAGAAGGCGGCCGAGGAGGGCCTTTCCCCCATCGAGTACATGAAACGGTACGGGTCCTTCGAGATCCAAAAGGACGTTTTCCAAAAGTACACCCGGCAGCTTCCGGCCGAAGAGACGGAGGGCGCGTCCATCGACCCCCGGACCCGCGTCGCTTCCAGAGACGGCCGGCCGATCGGCGTGGAGATCGCCGGGCGGGTCCTCGAGGGATTTCCGACCCCCTCGCGAAAACTGGAGTTCTTCTCCTCCACGCTGAAGGATTGGGGCTGGCCCGAGCACGCCCTGCCCGGATACGTCTTCAGCCACATCCGTGAAGAAGACCTGGGCCCGGGAGAGCTTATCCTCCTGCCGACCTTCCGCCTGCCCACGCTCATCCACACCCGGTCGGCCAACGCCAAGTGGCTCCTCGAGATCTCCCACCGGAACCCGGTCTGGATGCATCCGAAGGACAGCGACCCGTTCGGACTGAAGACAGGGGACCTGGTCAAGGTCCACACCGAGATCGGGTATTTCGTCAATCGCGTCTGGGTCACCGAGGCCATCCGGCCGGGGGTGATCGCCTGCTCCCATCACGCGGGCCGGTGGCGGCTGGACGAGAACGAGGGGGGGCGGATGGGCTCCGCCCTGGTCCGTCTGGAAGAACGGGAGAAGGGCCAATGGCTCCTCCGCCAGGTTCACGGCGTAAGTCCCTTTGAAAGCGAGGACCCGGACACCGCCCGGATCTGGTGGCGGGACCCCGGCGTCCATCAGAACGCGGCCTTCCCCGTTCATCCGGACCCCGTGAGCGGGATGCACTGCTGGCATCAGAAGGTCCGCGTCGAGAAGGCCGGCCCCGATGACCGGTACGGAGACGTCTTCGCGGACACCGGGAAGTCCTTTGAAATTTACCGCGAATGGCTTCAGAAGACCCGTCCGGCGCCCGGCCCCGGCGGATTGAGACGTCCCCTCTGGCTGAATCGCCCCATTCCCTGCGAGCGGGACGCCTACCAATTGACCCCGGAACCACCCGTGGACGGCCCCCCCGCGTGAGCGTCGCCGCCGGCCCGGCATGGCCCGGATGGAAGGCCCGCCCGCCCCGCCCAACCGACCGCGACGGCAACGGTTTGCGCGTGATCTGAATGGAAATGCTCTGGATCTATCTCCTGATCGGTCTCGTCACGGGCTTTTGCTCGGGTCTGATCGGCGTGGGCGGGGGATTTATTCTGATCCCGCTCCTCCTGCTCGCCCGCGTCCCCATGGAAGCGGCCGTCAGCACCAGCCTGGTTTTCGTCCTGTTCAGTGCAACCTCGGGGGCGCTGCGCCACGGGTTTCAGGGGACGGTGGACCGGCGCCTGGCCGGGTCGGTCGCCCCGGTTTCGGTCCTGACCACCTTCGCCGGCTCCCTGTTGACCGTCCGGCTCCCCGCCTCCGTGCTTCAGTCGCTCCTGGGCGTCTGCGTCCTGGCCGGTCTTTATCTCATGAATCGCAAGGCCCCCCTCCAGGTGGACCTCACCGCGACGGACCTGCCGGGCCGCTGGACCTACGACCGGACGGCCGAGTGGGGGGAGGAATCCGTTCACTATCGACTGGACTTGAAGAAGGCGGCGGGGGTCGGCGGCGTGGTGGGGTTTCTGGCCGGGCTGTTGGGCGTCGGCGGGGGGTTCTTGATGATCCCCGCCTTCGTCAGCCTGATGGGCATCCCCCTGCGCGTCGCCATCGGAACCTCCCTCCTCACCATCCTGGCGTCCGCCTTCGTGGGGGCCGTGGCGCACTGGGGACAAGGGAGCATGGACCTCACCGTGGTCTGGACAACGATCCTGACCGGCGTGATCGGGGCGCAGATCGGAGCCGTCTGCGTGCCGAATATGCAAGAGGCGGGGATGAAAATCCTGATGAACGTCCTGCTGGGACTCGCGGCGATCTATCTTTTTATCCTGGCGGCGTTGGAGCTTTGATTCCGCCGAGGGTGATCACAATGAAAAGGGCGGCCGGATAAGTCCGGCCGCCCTGGAATCTTCCGTCTCGCCCGACCTCAGGCGGGAACCGCGTCCGCCTTCTTTTCTCCGACCTCCTGCTTCTCTTCAGCCAGGATTTCCCGGATAACGCCCTCCAGAACTTCCGGCTTCGTCCAGGTGGCTTTGTAGACGATGCTCCCCTCCCGGTCGGCGAGGTACACCATATTGGGCAGCCAGCCGAAGGCCTCGTGAGCCTTCTGGTCCATGCCGTCCACCAGGACGGTGACCTTCTTGATGCCTTTTTGCTCGACCAGCTCCTTGGCGTAGCCCATTTTCTGCTCATACGACGCGTGGGCGTCGTACTTGCCGAAGATCCCTTCATTCGCGTGGGGCTCGCGGACGTAGAGGTTGAAAATCTCCAAGTCGTCCGCATACTTCTCGGCCAGCCTTTCCATGTGCGGCACCTGCCGCCGGTAAGGCGGTCACGTGATGGCGCCGAACTCGAAGAGCTGGAGCTTCTTTCCTATCAGGTCCGCCGTATTGACGCGGCGGCCGTCCGTGGTCTCGAGATCCAACGTCGGGACTTTCGAGCCGAGCGGGGCCGTGTCCGGAAAATTTGCGTAAAAGGCCCCTTTCGTCTTGTCGAATTTGATCTTGACCAGTTTCCACCAGTTCAGGAAGAGGAAGGAATACCACCAAGGTGATGGACTCCTTGTGAATTCGCCTCTTGGCTTAATCATCTGAACCCCCTTGTCAACCTCCGGATTTGAACCGCCCCCGACTCGAGGTCTCACACAAACGACCGGACTGCCGGCAAACCTGATGAAGATTAAAACTCCATTTTATTTTTCGTCAACAACCCCACAGTTGTAAATACGTGTAAGGATGGAAATATTCCATGACATCGCTTCGACCGGCCGGTCCGGGAGACCCCGGCCAACCGTCCCGCCGGTTGAAGGGAAAATCCCTTTCTGTTAACATCCGGGCCGACCCTGAAGCGAAGCCGTCAGCCATGCCCCGCCGGGAACCTTCCCCCCCCGAAGGGTCGCCTCACGGGAAGGGGAGAGACAACGGTGCGCAGGAATGCGGAGGTTGGACGATGAGCGTCCTGGCCATCCAGCACGTGGGATGCGAGCCCATGGGCCTGCTCGAAGAGATCCTGGAGGAATACCGGGTCGGCTACAGGTACGTCCGGCCCTACCTCGGCGAAGCGGTCCCGCAGACCCATTTCGGAATCGACCTCCTCATCCTCATGGGCGGCCCCATGAACGTCTACGAGCACACCGCCCACCCCTGGCTCCTGGATGAGGACGTCCTGATCCGGAACTGCCTGAAGGAACGGACCCCCATCCTCGGCATTTGCCTGGGGTCCCAGCTCATCGCGAAAGCGGCCGATGTCGAGGTAAGAGCGGGTCACGACAAAGAAATCGGCTGGCGCCCGATTCAACTGACCCCCGAGGCCCGGGCCGACCCGGTCTTCGCCGGGATGGAGGAGGAGTTCCCCGTCTTTCACTGGCACGGAGACACGTTCGACCTGCCGGAAGGGGCCGTCTGCCTCGCGGGCTCGGCGATGTATCCGAACCAGGCCTACCGCCTGGGGGACAACGTCTACGCCTTCCAGTTCCACGTGGAAGTCACCCAGCCGATGGTGCGCGCGTGGTGCGCGGAATATCCGGGGGACGTGGAAACCGTGAGCTACGCCATCGACGATCCGCCCATCTATGAAGGTTGCCGGGAGCGGATCGGTCCCCTGCACGAGAAGGCGCGGCAAATTTTTGTCAATTACTTCAGCCACATCCATCTGATCTGATTCGCCGCCTGTCGCGGGCGCGCGTCGGCGCCCCCGCGGAACCCATCCCCCGCTTCCGCCCAGGAGCCCCGCTGATGAATTCGCCAGGCCCCGAGAACCCCGCCGTCCGGGCGCCCCGATTCAGCCTTCAAATCCCGCAACAGGACATCTCTTACCCCGAGCTGGTGGACATCGCCCTCGAGGCGGAAGACCTGGGCTACGACTCGGTCTGGGTCTTCGATCATTTTTTTCCCATCATCGGAAGCCCGGAGGGGCCCTGCATGGACGGCTGGACGGTCCTCGCCGCGCTGGCGGCGCTGACCCGGCGGGTCCGCCTCGGCGTCCTGGTCACCGGAGTCACGTACCGTCATCCGTCCGTTCTGGCCAAGATGGCGACGACGATCGACATCATCAGCGGGGGGCGGCTGGATTTCGGCCTGGGGGGCGCCTGGTTCGACCTGGAACACCGGGCGTTGGGCATCCCGTTTCCCGGCATCCGCGAGCGGCTGGAGCGGCTGGAGGAGGCCCTTCAGCTCACCCGCCTGCTCTGGACGCGGGGGACCGAAGGCAAGGTCGATTTCGAGGGAAAGCACTACCAGCTCCGCGAGGCGCTTTGCAATCCTGCCCCGGTCCAGAAGCCTCACCCGCCCATCATGGTCGGCGGCGGGGGCGAGAAGCGGACGCTGCGCAGCGTCGCCCGCCACGCGGACCTGTGGAACACCTTCGGCTCGCCGGAGGTTTTTCGCCGCAAGCACTCCATCCTGCGCGGGCATTGCGAGGCCGAAGGCCGGAACCCGGACGACATCGAGAGCTCGGTTCTGCTCGCCACCTATGTCAGCGAGGATTCCCGATCGGTGGAGCGGGTCGTGAAGGAAACCGCCGCGAAAATGGGTCGGCCGAAAGAGGAGGCCCGCCAAGCAATGCTTGTCGGGGACCCCGACGCGGTCACGGACCGGATCCGGGAGTATCACGACGCGGGCGTCACGCACATCTTTTTCGGGTGCGTGCCGGTCTGGGATCGCCCCTCCCTCCGCCTGTTCGCCGCGGAAGTGATCCCGAGATTCAGGGACGTCTGAGCGGCGGGTCCGGCCGGCCGGAATCCTGAAGGACCGTCCATTCCGTCCCCGTCCGGAACGGAGTTCCACTTTCGGAGAAAACCATGGATTCATTCGCCCGCGGAACCTTCAACGTGGACTACGAGGCCCGCATCGATTGGGATCGCCTGCGGCGTGAAAGGGTCGAGAAGACCCAGCGGCACATGAAAACCGAGGGCATCGACGCCCTCCTTCTCTGGCAGGATGAGAACGTCCGCTACCTGACGAGTCAGCGGGCCATCATGCTCCAGTACCGCTCGGTGACCCACTACGGGGTGCTCCTCGGGCAGGAGGCCGGCCCGGTGCTGTTGACCTCAGGCGGAGAGATCGCCCGGGTCCGGGAGGCGATGCCCTGGGTCCCGCACATCGAGACCATCCCCCACATGACCGAGCCGGGTCTGGTCGAGAACGTGACGCGGAACCGGATTCTCCCCCACCTCGAAGCGTTCGGCGCGGACCGGGGCAAGGTCGGAATCGACGCGGCCACGTTCACCATGCGCCGGGCCTTCGAGAATGCCCTCACGGGCGTCGAGTGGGTCGACGGAGAGCACTTCATGTACCTGTCGCGGGTCCAAAAGCTCCCGGACGAGATCCAGGCCCTCCAGGAGGCCACGGCCATCGCCGACGCCGTCACGCAGACGGCCATCGACCACGTCCGCGCGGGTGTGCGCGAGTGCGAGGTGGCGGCCGAGGCCATGCGGACGCTCTTCCGGCTCGGGGGGGAATTCGCCCACTTGGCCAGCCCGTTCGTGGCGTCGGGGGAGAGGATGTCGCCGCCGACCCGTTTCGCCACGGACAAGATCATCCGCCACGGCGACATCGTCTTCATCGACATCGGCGCCATGTGGGGGGGCTACTTCGGAGACGTGGGGCGGACGGTGATTTGCGGAAAGCCCTCCCGCCGCCAACAGGAGATCTACACCGCCGTCTACGAGTGCCTGCACGCCGGGGTCGAGCAAATGCGGCCCGGGAACACGAACGTCCAGGCCACCCGCGCGTTCCTCGACAAGGCCGCCGAGCACGGCCTGGAGAACAACTTCATCAACCTCTACATCGGCCACGGCTGCGGCGTCAGCCCCAACGAGCCGCCCTACGTGGGCGAGGCGGCCACGGGGGCGATGGAGATCGAGTTCCGGCCCGACATGGTGTTCGCCATCGAACCGCTCATCTGGGTCCCGAACGTCCGGGGCGGAGGCGGAGTCAGGGTGGAGGACATGATCTGGGTTCGGGAGGACGGCCCCGAGTACATAAGCCGCGCGCCGTACTGCGAGGAGCTTCTCATCCAATAACCGGGTGCCACTGGCGGTCTGGGGTTGCCCGCCAGTGCCTCCCTGCACGGGCAGAGAAGCAGCCATGAAGTGCGTTGTCTGCAAGCAAGGTGAGACCGAACCGGGAAAGGCTACGTTGACCCTTGAGCGAAATGGAGTCACCTTGATCGTAAAAGGCATTCCCGCACAGGTCTGCCGCAACTGCCGTGAGGAATACGTGGACGAGCATGCCGCAAAAGAGGTTCTGCGCATGGCCGAGGAAGCTGCCCGTTCCGGCGTTCAACTGGAGATTCGGACGTATGCGGCGGCGTGAGTGCCCTTCCCCCTAAAGTTGTACCACTTTTTGAGTTAGTCTCTTCTCCTCGATGTCCGAAATTTCAGGGTTGCCCAG
>JASLXW010000012.1 GCA_030740135.1 Nitrospinota bacterium | reverse complement strand
ACAATCTGCTTGGAATCCACCAGACTGCGCGGAACCTCCTCGGAGAACAGGGCCGAGAGAACCGTCAAGAGCGTGAAACAGAGGAACGGAATCCACAACGGAAATCCGTCGGGGCTCCTCCGCGCGCCCCCTTGCCTTCTCTCCAGCGTCCACCCGATTGCCCCCGAAAGGACCCCGACGGCCACGCAGATCTGTGACAGGGTGATCGAGATTGGGTCCAGCGCCACAAACCCCACCAGCGCCCAGCGGGTGAGCCGATGGCTCCAAGCCGGGGAACCGTTCCAAGGGGCGGCGCGCCCCGCCGAATCTTCTTTCACTGAACCCGCCCTCATCATTCTCCCCGACCTGGCTCCCTCAGTCCGGCCGCCCGGCGATCCGCTTCAGGACCTCCCGCACCTTCCGGACTGAAACGGTCCAATTGTATTCGTTCTCGACTCTTCGGCGTCCCGCCTCGCCCATTTTTTTTCTCAGGTCCGGATCCGCCAGAAGCCGGAGAACGGCCCCGGCCAGGTCGTCCGGGGACTCGGCGTCCACAACGATGCCCGTCACCCCGTCTTCCACGGTCTCGGGGGCGCCGCCGGACCGGCCCACGACGACGGGCTTTCCACATGCCGCGGCCTCGAGGAAGGCAATCCCGAACGCCTCCACGTCGCCCGTCGCCGGGTCGGAAACGCTCGGCCCGACGAAAACGTCGCAGGCGTTGTAATACGCGTGAGGCGGCCGGCCCCACCGGTCAAACGGAACCGGGGGGATCCACAGGACATGGTCCGCGACGCCCAGGTCGCGTGAGAGCGCCTTCCATTTCCCCTCCTCCGGCCCCTCCCCGACCAACACGTATCCGGCGTCCGGCGCTTTCGATAGAACGGCCGGCAGGGCGCGGATCATCCGGTCGAAGCCTTTCACGGCCCGAAACCGGCCGGCGGAGAGAATCACCGATCCCGCCGGGCGCCCCGCCCCCGATTGATCCCCGGCCAGGGCCGCCGGAACGGTGTCGGGGGAATACTTGTCCAGCGCCGCGCCGTGGGGAACCGTGTGAAGGATCTCCCGCCGGACGCCCAAGCCCAGGAGGCGGCTTTCGGCGTATCGGCTGACGGCGAAGACGGCGTCGGCGGCGTTGACCTGCGCGATGATCCTCGCCAGGTCCCGGCGGCCGTAGAGCTCGTTCCCGTGAAGGGTCAGGGCGACGGGGATTCCCCGGGCCCGCTTCGCCGCGAGGGCCCAGGTGAGAAAATCCGCCCGGTGGGTCAGGAACAGGACGTCCGGCCGCTTCCGGACGCAACTCCAGAAACGCGCCCGGAGCAGGGGCTTCGCGTACGCCCGGCGAACCGGGCCCGAGCGGATCTCCGCGTCCCCCGCCCAATGCCGCGCCCTGGAGCGGGCCAGAACCGTGACCCGCTCGCCCAGGCGGTCCAGCCCCCGCGCCATCTCGAAGGCATAGGTCTCGACGCCCCCGGGGACGGGGGGATATGTGCTGGCTGTGAGGAGGATGTTCAACTCAGATGTCCGCTTGAGAATGGGAGGTCGGGTTCATGGCCGCTCCGAACAAACACCGCGACACCGTCTTTCCGACATCATAAGGCCTTTCAGAGATTTCGGCCGCGCCCCGCAAGCCTCAATCATCCCGGAACAAGTCCGAGCCCCCGGGGTCGGGACGCGCTCAATCCCGCCGGAAGCGTGAAGGATAAAGGGTTTGGGGAATCGAGCGGCGGAGGCCGGACGCCGGGCGGCCCGCTCCGCCACAAGCTTATCGAAAGGAATGCGATTCGGTGGGGAATTCCCCGGCCGCCACTTCGTCCACGTACCGGGAGACCGCCTCTTTGACCTGTTCGCCCAGGGGTGCGTAGACCTTGGCGAACTTGGGCCTGAATTCCTCATACAGACCGAGCATGTCCTGGAGGACGAGGACCTGGCCGTCGCAGTGCGGACCCGCGCCGATGCCGATGGTCGGGACGTGGACCGCCTCGGTGATCTTCCTCCCCAGCTCCAGCGGGATGCTCTCCAGGACGATCGAAAACGCCCCCGCCTCGGCCACGGCCAAGGCGTCTTCGAAGACCTGCTCACCATCCCGCCCGCGGCCCTGGACCTTGAACCCCCCGAACCGGTGGACCGCCTGGGGTGTGAGGCCGACGTGCCCCATGACGGGGATGTTCGCCCCGACCAGGGACCGGATGGTGTCGGCGACCCGCACCCCCCCTTCGAGCTTCACGGCCTCGGCGCCCGCCTCCTGGAGAAACCGGCTGGCGTTGGTCAACACGCGATCGACGCCCCCGTCATACGACAGGAAGGGCATGTCCGCCACCAAGAGCGCCCGGGGGCCCGCCCGGGAGACGGAAAGGGTGTGATGGAGCATGGCCTCCATGCCGACGCCGACGGTGTTGGGCAGTCCCATCATCACCATGCCCAGCGAATCGCCGACCAGGATGACGTCTACGCCGGCCGCGTCCACCAGCCGGGCGAAGGTGTAATCATAAGCCGTGACGGCGGCAATCTTCCGGCCGCCGCCGTTTTCCCCGGCCTTCCCGTTGGTTGAAGCCCGCCGCTCCGTCCGGCCCCCGGCGCCGGGCTCGCGCGCCTGCTTTCGAAGAAAGATGTCGGCGGCCGTGACCTTGGCTCTGGCGGTCTCCACGATGTCATCCCCCAAAAAAAGACCCCGGAACACAGTCCGGGGATCTCCCCTTGGAGAAGGTCTTCGGTCCGCCGGGCGGGCCCGCGGACCGGCCCTCCGACTTCACCCTCTCGCCCACCATGTTCCGTCTCGGTCCCGAATCGGGATCCAAGCGGTATGTGCTGATAAACATAGCGCCCGAGGCTTGAGGCGTCAACACCCGCGCGTCTTCAGTGATCTCCGGTTTTCATCGGCCATGCGGGGTACTTGCGTGGCGGCCTCCGGTCCCCCCCGTCAGTTTTGCAAACGCAGTGTCACGAAAGCCCGGTGGCGATCCCGCTGCACCAGCAGGACCACATCCCGCAGATAGAGGCCCGAGGCGATGGCGTTGCGGAAGTTGTCGAAATTCCTGATTCGGAGGTTGTTGATCTTCCGGATCACGTCGCCCGGCTTGAGTCCCGCGCGGTCGGCGGGGCCTTGCGGAAAGGTCTGGGTGATGACCACGCCGTCGGGGGCCAGGATGCGGTGTCGGCTTCTGGCGCGCGGCGTCAGGTCTCGCGCGACCACGCCGAGCCAGTCCTGGGCGACCGCGTCGGCCGCCTCCGGGCTCATGTCCTGCGCCACGACGCCGCGCCGAAAAACCTTGCCTTGCGAGAACAGCTGGAGGGACATCTCCGAGCCCTCTGTATAGCTGGACATATCGGACAGGTACACGACCCGGGACTCGACCGGCTTGACGCCGATCCGCATGAGGATCATGCCCGGCCGGACGCCGGCCCGCGCCGCGGCGCTGCCCTGAATGACCCGGCTGATGAAAACGCCGAACGGATGAGAATAACCGAACTGGCGGCGGATGGGGGGGGTCAGGTCCCGGACCACCAGACCGATCCAGCCGTGCTGGATCTTACCGAACCGGACAAGGTCGTTGACGATCCGCTTCACCCGGTCGATGGGGACCGAGAAACCGATGCCCTCGGCCCGGGCGCGGATGGCCGTGTTGATTCCGATGAGCTCGCCGTTGATGTTCAGCAGGGGACCACCCGAGTTGCCGGGATTGATGGCCGCGTCGGTCTGAATGAAGTCGGACTGGATCCCGCCCTTGAACCGGACCGCCCGGTGGATGCCGCTGATGACGCCCGTCGTCACCGTGTGGCCCAAACCGAACGGGTTGCCGATGGCGATCACCGTCTCGCCCGGCATCAGGTCCGCCGAGACGCCCATGTTCACGTAAGGGAGAGGACGGTCGGCCCGGATGCGGATCACGGCGAGATCGGTCCGGGAGTCCGCCCCGATGACCTCGGCCTCGAATTCCCGCCAGTCGATCAGGGAGACCCGGATCCGCGTGGCCCGGCGGATGACGTGCTCGTTGGTGAGGATGACGCCCGCGGCGTCGATGATCACGCCGGTTCCGAGGCTGCGGCGCTTCCGGCGGCGGGGGGCGTCGGATCCCCGGAAGAACCGCTCGAATTCCGGCGGGAGGAAACCCGGAAATCCGCCGAAGGGGGACTGCTGACGGACGACCTCCTCGGTGTTGATGTTGACGACGGCGGGTCCGACCTTCCGCACCGCCAGGACCGTGGGCGTCCGCCGGGAAAACTGCGCGCGGGCGGGCGCCGGCGCCAGGGCGAACGGCAAGACCGCAAGGAGGCAGACGGCTCGCGGAATCCGCCCCTTGAGGCGGCGCGGGGAAGATGGCGGGTTCATGCGCAAGGAAATGCGTCCGGGGGGTCAGGAGCGCTTCAAAGCCACGAAGATGGAGTTGCGATTCCGGCGGACGAGCAACAACACCGAGTCCAGCCCCACGGCCTGGCGAAGCAGCCGTCGGTAGTCCTTCATCCCTTGAATGGCGTTGCGGTTGATCTCCAGAATCACGTCCCCTTCCTGGAGGCCGCCCGCCTGGGCCGGGCTTCCGGCCTCCACCGAGGCGATGACCACGCCGACCGGCGGGTTGAGCTTCATGCGGCGGGCCAGCCGGTCGGTCATCGGCGTCACGAGAAGTCCAAGCCGCCGGCCGGACCGGTCGCCGTGCGCGGCGTCTTCATCCGCGGCGCGAACATTGACGGCCACCTCGTACGGGCGGCCGTTGCGAATCAGTTTCATCCGCGCCCGCGAGCCGGGCCGCGTCGAGGCCACGAGGATGGTCAGCTCCTTCACCGCCTGAATGCGCCGCCCGTTGAACTCGACAACGATGTCTCCCCTCCGAACCCCCGCGACGGCGGCCGGCCCCGCTTTTGTCACGTCCGAGACGAGGGCGCCTTCCCGGGCCCCGAGACCCAAGGTCCGCGCCAGGGAAGGCAAGACGCCGCGCACGGCGATCCCCACCCAGCCCCGGCGGGCGGCGCCGTACATCTTCAAGTCGGGAAGGATGGCCTTGGCGAATTTAATGGGGATGGCGAATCCGACCCCCAGGCTCTCCGCGACGATGGCCGTGTTGAGCCCCACGACCTCTCCCCGCGTGTTGAGGAGGGGGCCGCCCGAGTTGCCCACGTTGATGTAGGCGTCGGTCTGGATGTAGTCGTCGAAGGGGCCGGACCCGATCACGCGGCCCTTCGCGCTCACGACCCCGACGGTGACGGTGTGCGCCAGGCCGAAGGGGCTCCCGATGGCCATCACCCATTCCCCCACTTCCAGCTCGTCGGAGCTCCCGAGCCGGGCCGCCGGCAGCGGCCGGCCCGGATCGATCTTCAGCAGGGCGATGTCGGTCTTGGGGTCGGTCCCCACAATCCGGGCGTCGTGTTCGCTCCTATCCTCCAGCGTGACCTTGATCGCCCCGGATCGCTCGATGACGTGGTAGTTGGTGAGGATATAGCCTTTGGGGTCCACAATGACGCCCGATCCCAGGCTGTGGCGCGGCGACCTGCTGCTCCGGGAGCCGAAATCGGGCGCGAACCGCTCAAAGAAATGCTTCTCCTTCCGCCGTTGGCTCCGAGGCCCGAGGAAGCGCCGGGAACGCGGCAGGTTCCAGCCCTGAACCTTTTCCGTGGTGCTGATGTTGACGACAACCGGCTTGGCGGATCGGGCGATCCGGATGAAAACCCGGCTTCCAAAGGGATGCTCGCGGGAGGCGCCCCAGCCCAACGCGGTCCACGCCGACGAGGACGCCAGAAGGGCGAGGACGCCGAAGAACACGACCGGACGTTGAACGGAACGAAATCGGAAATGTGAGGTGAGCTGGGGCATCGAGCCGGCTGGTCAGCGAACCGGATCGCTCAACGCCCCGCGAAGCAACGCTCAGCGATCACCGGTTCGCTTAAAATCCCCTCGGGTCGATGGACCCTCGGATTGGTGGAGTCTCGGGTCGGTGGACCCATCGGGTCAGTGGACCCCTTCTGGATCAGCGTCCGGATTGACAACACCAGCGCCGCGCGCTACGTTGACTTTATCCCTTGGCCATCCGGCTGTAAAGGGATTTTTTTTGCGGCGATTTGATGAATTCCCGGCGAGGGAGCGCTGAAACCCGGACCGATTCTGGAGAATCAGCGGTGGAGAAGGATCCTGGAACCCTCCTGGATGATCTCGGAACAATCGCCCGGCGGGATCCGGGCGGCATGTTCGGGCTTTTGGCCGGCTGGCCCGGTCAATGGCGGAGCGCCGCCGCGAGGGCGAAGGACGCCGAATGGCCCGAAGGGCCGCCCGCCGGCGGTTTTCAGAACCTGGTCATCTCCGGCATGGGCGGATCGGCCATCGGCGGGGACCTGCTGAACGCCTGTCTGGGGGACGCGCTGGGCATCCCGTTGGTCGTCAACCGCTCGGACGCCTGCCCGGGTTTCGTAGGCCCGGGCACCCTGTTCGTCGCCGTCAGCTACTCGGGCGAGACCGAGGAAACCCTCTCGGCCGCCGCGGAAGCCCTCGGGCGGGGCGCAGAGGTGGTGGGCGTCACGAGCGGCGGGGCGCTGGCGTCGAAATGCAGCCGGGCGGGCAAGGCCGTCTTCACCGCGCCCGGGGGACTGCCCCCCCGCCAAGCCCTCGCCCATCTTTTTCTGCCCATGCTCGGGCTGGTTCAGGCCCTGGGGCTTGCGGACGATCAATCCACGGCCGTCGAGGAAACGGGACAGATCCTGTCCGAAGCGGCGGGCCTCTACGGCCCGGCCGTGCCCGCCGCCGAGAACCCGGCCAAGCGTTTGGCATTCGCCCTGCATGGAAAGATCCCCGTGGTCTACGGCGTGCAGGGCCGCACGGCGGCCGCGGCGACGCGCTGGCGCGATCAGTTTCATGAAAACAGCAAGAACTGGGCGGCGGCCAATGCCTTGCCCGAGCTGGACCACAACGAGATCGCCAGTTGGCATTCCCTTTCCGCGCTGACGCGGCGGGTGGTTTGCGTGATATTTCTGGAGGACCCGGAGGACGGCGCACGCATGGCCCGCCGCAGGCAGCTCACACGGGACGCCATCGCCCCCCACGTCGCCGGCGCGTTCAGCGTCCCATCCCGCGGACGGAGCCGTCTGGCCCGCCTGTTTTCCCTGGTGGTTCAGGGCGACTTCGTGAGTGGCTACCTCGCGGTGCTGAACGAAGCGGACCCGCTGCCCGTCCCCGCCATCGACGACCTCAAGACGGCCTTGGCCGCGGATTCTCCTAAAGCATGAAGCTCACTCACCTGCGCAATTTTTCGATCATCGCCCACATCGACCACGGCAAATCCACGCTGGCCGACCGGATGCTCGAGCTCACCCAGTCGGTGGCCTCTCGGCAGATGATGGACCAGATGCTGGACTCGATGGACATCGAGCGGGAGCGGGGCATCACCATCAAGGCCCAGACGGCCCGGATGGCCTATCGGGACGCGGACGGCCAGGAATACACCCTGAACCTCATCGACACCCCGGGTCACGTGGATTTTACGTACGAGGTCTCGCGGAGCCTCGCGGCCTGCGAAGGCGTCCTGCTGGTCGTGGACGCCGCCCAGGGGATCCAGGCCCAGACCCTCGCCAACGCCTACCTGGCCCTGGAAGCCGATCTGACCATCCTCCCCGTCCTCAACAAGATTGACCTTCCCACCGCCGACCCCGAGCGGGTGTCGCGTCAGGTGATGGATTTCCTCGGCGTGGGGGAGAACGAGATCCTCCAGGTGAGCGCCAAGGCGGGGACAGGCGTTTCGGAGCTGATGGAGGAGATTGTCCGCCGGATTCAGCCGCCCGAGGGCGACCCGCGCTCCCCCCTGAAGGCCCTGATTGTGGACTGCTGGTTCGACCCGTACCGGGGCGCCGTCATTCTCGTCCGGGTCATCGACGGCGAGCTTCGCGTCGGGATGGACATCGAAATGATGGCGTCGGACATACGGTGCGAAGTCGACGAAGTCGGGGTGCTCACGCCGGCCACCTGCCGGGTCGAAGTCCTCGGGGCGGGCGAGGTCGGCTACCTGATGGCCGGCATCAAGCAGATCGGCGACGTCAAGGTGGGCGACACCGTGACGGAGACGCGCCGGCCGACCGCAAAGCCGTTTCCGGGATACCGGGAGCCCAAGCCGATGGTCTTCTGCGGGCTTTACCCGGTGGAGGGCACCGAGTACGAATCCCTCAAGGCAGCCCTGGAGAAGCTCCACCTGAACGATACGGCCTTCAGCTACGAGGCGGAGACCTCTGCCGCCCTCGGATTCGGATACCGGTGCGGCTTCCTTGGGCTTCTGCACATGGAGGTCATCCGCGAGCGGCTCGAGCGGGAGTACGACCTGACGCTGCTGACGACGTCTCCCACGGCGGCCTTCCACGTCACAACCACCGATGGGCGGACGGTGCGGGTGGACAACCCCACGAAACTCCCCCCGGCGGGGCGCATCGACCGGATCGAGGAACCCTACGTGCGGGGATCGATCGTCGTCCCCTCCGAATACCTGGGCGGCGTCATCAAGCTCTGCCAGGAGAAGCGGGGCGTCCAGAAACGCCTGGAATATCTGGACGCCCGGATCGTTCTGCTGGAGTACGGGCTTCCGCTGGCCGAGATCCTCTTTGATTTCTACGACCGGCTGAAATCGCTCAGCCGGGGGTACGCCTCGTTCGATTACGAACCCGCCGATTCCCGCGCCTCGGACCTGGTGAAGCTCGACATCCTGCTCAACGGCGACCCCGTAGACGCCCTGTCGCTGATCATCCACAAGGAGAAGGCCTATGCGCACGGCCGGGCGTTGGTGGACAAGATGAAGGGCATCATCCCGCGGCAGCTCTTCGAGGTGACAATCCAGGCGGCCATCGGAAGCCGGATCATCGCGCGCGAGAGCGTCAAGCCCCTGCGCAAGCAGGTCACGGCCAAATGCTACGGGGGCGACGTCACCCGAAAACGCAAGCTGCTCGAAAAGCAGCGGGAGGGCAAGAAGCGGATGAAAAGGGTGGGGCGCGTCGAAGTCCCGCAGGAGGCCTTCCTGGCCGTCCTGAACATCACCCCGGGCGGATCGGGCTGACGCGTCCGAACCCATGCGGCCGCCTCCGCCTTGCGGACGGGAAAAGGGAAGTATAATAAGCGCCGTTTGCGAAACAGCGTAGTCACCCAAGAGGCGGAGGGCGTCGCCCTCCGTGTTTCTCATCCATACGGATTCAGGGAACCGATGGTCGAAGTCAAAGAAATCATCGCCGATGCGAAGCGCGGCGATGAGACGTCCAAAAAGAAAAAACCGAAGGGTGTCATCCGGGAGTACACCGAGGCCATCCTCCTCGCCCTGGTCCTGGCCCTGTTCCTGCGGGCGTTCGTCGTCCAGGCCTTCAAGATCCCTTCGGGGTCCATGAAGGAAACCCTTCAGATCGGCGACCACCTCCTGGTCAACAAGCTCCTCTACCGGACGTGGACCAAACACGACTTGGCGGAGATGTTCGAGGTGGTGCCCATCCTCGGCAATGTCGTCAAGGCCCTCACGGACCTGCTGCCGTTCGATTACCGCTTCCGGTTCCGGGACGTGCAGCGCGGGGATGTCATCGTCTTCAAATATCCCCGGAACGAATCGCGCGACTTCATCAAGCGGGTCATCGGCCTGCCGGGCGAGGTGGTGGAGGTCCGGGGGCGGGAGGTCCTCATCGACGGAATTCCGCTGGAGGAAACCTACACCCGGTACAACGATCACGGCGACCAGGGAAATTTCGCCGGCCGCGAGCGGTTCGGCCCGGTCCGGGTCCCCGGGGGACACGTCTTCATGATGGGGGACAACCGCGACAACTCCCTCGACAGCCGGGAGTGGGGGTTTCTGAACATGGACAAGATCCGGGGCGAGGCGTTCATCATCTACTGGTCGTGCAAAGAGCTCGGCTTCTCATGCCTGCTCCCCGGCAACGTCCGCTGGAACCGCTTCGGCCACCTGCTTTTTTAGAACCGACCAGGGGTTGGGAACCCCCGGGTCAGTCTTTCAAAATTCTTCCGAGCTTTTCCGAGAGGTTCGCGAACTCTTCCAGACTCAGCGTCTCCGCCCTTCGGACGGGGTCGATATCGCAGCCGGCCAGGGCCTCGTTCACCCCTTCCTCCTCACCGCTGAAATGGGATTTCAGGTTGTTCAGGAGCGTCTTGCGGCGTTGGGCGAAGGCCGCCCGGACGACGCGCTCGAAAAACGCCGGGTCTCCGATCGACGCCCGCGGCTGGGCTTGGGGGAGGAGCCGGAGGACGGTGGAGAACACCTTGGGCCGGGGGGAGAAGGTGCTCGGGTCCACGTCGAAGCCGGGCTCCACCCCGCACCAGAGCTGGACGGCCAGGGAAAGCGTCCCGTACGCCTTGGAACCGGGCCGGGCGGCGATCCGCTCGGCCACCTCCTTCTGGACCATCACGACGATGTCCTCGATATCCTCCCGCGATTCGATCAGACGCAACAAGATGGCCGTGGCCGCATAGTAGGGGAGGTTCCCGACAAGCCGGATCGCTCCCTCTCCCCGAAGGGATGAGAAGTCGAACTTCAGCGCGTCGGCCTCCAGGATAGAGACGTTCGGCTCGGCGGCGAACTCTTCGCGCAACTCGGCCGCGAGACGGGCGTCGATCTCCAGGGCGGTGAGACGGCCCGCCTCCCCCAGCGGCCGGGCGAGGACCCGCGTGAGCGCCCCCCGTCCGGGGCCGATCTCGATGACGCGGTCGCCCGGCCGGACGTGGATGAACTCGGCGATCCGGTCCAGGACAAACGGGTCGCGCAGCTCATGCTGGCCCAGACGGGCCTTCTTGCAGCGCGGCGGGATCGCCCGGCTCATCCTTTCGATTGCGCCCGTGCGCGCTTCGCGAAGCGGGCCGCGAGCCGGACGGCCTCGATGAGACCGCGCGGGTCCGCCCTTCCCTGTCCGGCGATGTCGAACGCCGTCCCGTGGTCCGGCGAGGTCCGGATGACCGGGAGGCCCAGCGTAACGTTCACGGCGCGTCCCCGCCCGAGCAGCTTGGCCGCGATGAGTCCCTGGTCGTGGTACATGGCGACCACGCCGTCCCAGCCGCCCGCCTTCCGGGCGAAAAGGGCGTCGGCGGGAAAGGGCCCCTCGGCGAGGATCCCCTCCCCCCGGGCGTCGGCAATGGCCGGGGCGATCTCCTTCTCTTCCTCCGCCCCGAGCCGGCCGCCTTCGCCCGCGTGGGGGTTCAGCCCCGTGACGGCGATGCGCGGGCGGCGCTTGCCCTCTCCCTCGCGGAGCCAGCGGTCCAGGACCCGGATGGTTCTCCCGACGGCGCGGCGGCGGATGGCCGGAGCGACCCGCCTCAACGGGAGGTGCGCCGTCACCAGGGCCACGCGGAGATTTCCGGTGAAGAAGGTCATGGCGAACTCCTCGGCCCCGGTGAGCTCGGCCAGCGCCTCCGTGTGGCCGGGGTGCGGAATCCCGGCAAGCGCCCAGGCCCTCTTCGAGATGGGGGCGGTGACCAGGGCGTCGGCCCGGCCGGACCGGACGAGGCGGACGCCGGCCTCCACGCATTCGTAAGAGAACCTGCCGGCGGCGGCGGAGAGGACTCCCCACTCGAATTTCCGGCCGCCCGACCTTCCCGCCTCCTGAACGTGAAGGCCCGTCAGCCGGTCCCGGACGCCGCGGGCGGGCGGGCCGTTCAACGTGCGGGCGGCCCTCTCAAGAATTCGCCGGTTGCCCAGGATGATGAGCTCGCACACGCGCGCCAGGGCGGGGTCGCTCGCCGCCCGGAGGACGATCTCGGGGCCGATTCCGGCCGGGTCCCCCGGCGTGAGGGCGATGGTCAGCGGTTCGGAGGAGGGCTTACGCGCGGTCATGGCAATCCATTCAGGGCATCCCCGCGAATCATACCACGGTGTGCGGGGCGTCCCGCGAAACGCCGGATGACTTCCGCATCTCCGGCCGGAGAGACCGCACGCCTCCCTGACCCTTTCCATTCCTTCTTCCAGTCAATGTTCATCAAGGCCGTTGCACACCCCGGCGCACTTCGGGGTTTTCCTGAATCTTCATCGTCGCTCGTCGCCCGATTGACAACCCGTTCCGGTTCCGCATACGATCCGAAACAGATTCCTTCTTACGCCCGGCCTCGGATTCGATGAAGAATCAAGGCGATTGTTCGCGGAATCAGGACCGTCCTCTGATTGACCGCCGTGAGAGGACTTTCCGGATAGAAGGCATTCTAAGCTCCAGAAAAACGTCAGCGATGGGGATTCCATCCGCCTTCGGGAGGGGGGATCCCCGCGCGTTTTTTTCCGTCGTTTTGTTTGATGTTTTCCAATCGGGATTATGTAGTAAAGGGATATATCCCGTCGGTTTTTCCTACAGTAGGAGTATCTGAATGGGTGGTTACGACAAGGTTCAGCTCCCCGGCGAGGGGACGAAGATCACCGTAGAGAACGGAAAGCTCCGAATCCCGGACGATCCCGTCATCGGGTGGATCGAGGGAGACGGCATCGGCGTGGACATTACGCCTCCCTCCCTCCGGGTGGTCGACGCGGCGGTGGAGAAGGCTTACGGCGGCAAGAAGAAGATCGCCTGGTGCGAGATCTTCGCGGGCGAGAAGGCCCAAAAGGTCTACGGGGAAGAGACCATTCTCCCCGAGGACACGCTGAACTTCATTCGGGAGTACATCGTCGCCATCAAGGGGCCGCTGACGACGCCCGTCGGCAAGGGGTTCCGGAGCCTGAACGTCTCGCTCCGCCAGATCCTCGACCTCTACGCCTGCGTCCGACCCGTGAAATACTACCAGGGCGTCCCCAGCCCCGTGACCCATCCCGAGAAGATGGACATGGTGATCTTCCGCGAGAACACCGAGGACGTCTACGCGGGCATCGAGTGGGAGGAGGGGACCCCGGAAGCCCGAAAGCTTCTCGACTTCCTGAAGACCGAGATGGGCAAAGACATCCGGGCCGATTCCGGCGTGGGGATCAAGCCCATGAGCGTCACCGGGAGCAAGCGGCTCGTCCGCAAGGCCATCGAGTGGGCCCGCGCCCGCGGCCGCGGGTCCGTCACCCTGGTGCACAAGGGCAACATCATGAAGTTCACCGAGGCCGCCTTCGCCAAGTGGGGATACGAGGTGGCCAAGGAGGAGTTCGGCGGACAGACCATCTCGGAAGAAGAGGTCTGGAACGGCGCCTCCGCCGACGGAAAGATCGTTATCCAGGACCGCATCGCCGACAGCATGTTCCAGCAGGTCCTCACCCGCAGCGACGAGTACGAGGTCCTGGCCTGCCCGAACCTGAACGGCGACTACCTGTCCGACGCCTGCGCGGCGCAGGTGGGCGGCCTGGGAATGGCCCCGGGCGCGAACATCGGGGATCACATGGCGCTGTTCGAGGCCACCCACGGGACCGCCCCCAAGTACGCCGGGAAGAACATGGTCAACCCGACCTCGGTCATTCTGTCGGCCGTCATGATGCTCGAATACCTGAACTGGGAAGAGGCCGCCCGATTGATCGAGGCGGGGATCGAGCAGACCCTGGCTCGGAAGACGGTCACCTACGACCTGGAGCGGCAGATGGAGGGCGCCACCAAGGTGGGCTCATCGGAGTACGCCGATCACATCATTCAGAACCTGTAAGGGAGAGTCCGAGATGAAAAGGGCCAAAATCACCATCGTGGGCGCGGGCAACGTAGGCGCCACGACCGCCCACTGGTCCGCGTCGAAAGAGCTGGGCGACATCGTCCTGGTGGACATCATCGAGGGCATCCCCCAAGGCAAGGGGCTGGACCTCCATCAGGCCGGACCGGTGGAAGGCTTCGACAGCCGGATCACGGGAACGAATGATTACCACGCCACCGAGGGTTCCGATATCGTGGTCATCACCGCGGGGATCGCCCGCAAGCCCGGCATGAGCCGGGAAGACCTCCTCTCGACCAACGCGAAGATCGTCGGGGGGGTCGCGCGGGAAGTGGTCAAGCAGTCCCCCGACTGCATCCTGGTCGTCGTCTCGAACCCCCTGGATACGATGGTCTGGGTGGCCAAGGAAGTCACCGGATTCCCCAAGAACCGGGTGGTCGGGATGGCCGGCATCCTGGACACCGCGCGCTACCGGACGTTCCTGGCCGAGGCCGCCGACGTCTCGGTCGAGGACGTTCAGGCCCTCGTCCTGGGCGGTCACGGCGACGCCATGGTCCCGCTCGTCAACTTCACCTCCATCGGCGGGATCCCCGTCACGGAGTTCCTCTCTCCCGACGTCCTGGAGAAGATCGTCGACCGGACGGCGAACGGCGGGGCGGAGATCGTCGGCCACCTCAAGACCGGCAGCGCCTTCTACGCCCCCGGCGCGGCCGTGACCCAGATGGTCGAGGCCATCGTCAGGGACAAGAAGCGGATCCTCCCCTGCGCCGCTTACCTGGAAGGGGAGTACGGCGTCAGCGGGATCTTCCTGGGCGTCCCCATCAAGCTCGGAAAAGACGGCGTCGAGCGGGTCATCGAGCTCCCCCTGTCCGAGGACGAGCAGGCCGCGCTCATGAAGTCGGCCGAGGGCGTCAAGGCCTCCATCGGCCTCATCAATCTGGACGAAATCTGAGGGTTCGAAATTCCCCCGCAAATTTCATCGGCTCCGGATGGACTCGAGGGCGGCGCGTCCGCGCAACCCGCCGTCGAAATCAGGGACTCAGCCGTGCGAGAGATCGAAGCCGCGCTCATCACCGAAACCGTCCAGGAGATGTGCGTGCGGGCCAACCGCGACCTGGGCGGGGACATGAAGGCGGCCTTCGCGCGGTCCATGGAACGCGAGGAATCGGCCGCGGGATTGATCGTCCTCGAACAGCTCACCGAAAACGCCCGCCTGGCCGGCGAGCGGGAGTCCCCTCTCTGCCAGGACACGGGGGTTGCCGTCTTCTTCCTGGATGTGGGGCAGGACCTGCACGTCGCGGGGGGAAGCCTGGAGGAGGCCGTCCAGGAGGGCGTGCGGCGGGGTTACCGGGACGGGCTGTTGCGGGCCTCGATCGTCGAGCGTCCCTTCTCCGGCCGGTTGAACACGGGCGACAACACGCCCGCGGTGATCCACACCCGCATCGTTCCCGGAGAGGACCTCCGCATCATCTTCGACGCCAAGGGGGGCGGCAGCGAAAACCAGAGCCGGCTCCGGATGCTCAAGCCGTCCGACGGGCGGCAGGGGGTGCGGGACTTCATCGTCGAAGCGGCCGTGAGCGCCGGCCCCAGTGCGTGCCCGCCTTTGATCGTGGGGGCGGGGGTCGGCGGGACGTTCGAGAAGTCGGCCCTGTTCGCCAAGCGGGCGCTGCTGCGGGAGCTGGGCGCGCCCCATCCGGACCCGGAAACGGCCGCGCTCGAGGCGGAGTGCCTCGAAGCCATCAACGACTCCGGCGTCGGGCCCATGGGGTTCGGCGGCCGGGTAACCGCCCTGGCAGTCCACGTCGAGACCCATCCGTGCCACATCGCCAGTTTGCCCGTGGCCGTGAACATCGAGTGTCATTCCCACCGCCACCGGGAGGTGACCCTGTAATGGAAATCCCGTGTCGGAAGAAAAGCAACTCAGCACGCCCCTGACCGACGCCGACGTCGAAGGCCTCCGGGCCGGCGACAGGGTCCGGATCAGCGGGTCGCTCATCACGGCGAGAGACGCGGCCCATAAGCGGTGGGTGGAGCGGATCGACGCCGGCGAGCCGCTCCCTGTCGATTTGAAGGGGCAAGTGATATACTTCGTCGGACCCACGCCCCCCAAGCCCGGGGAGGTCATCGGCGCGGCCGGCCCCACCACCGCGTCGCGGATGGACGCGTACTCTCCCAAGCTGATGGCCCTGGGGATGAAGGGGATGATCGGCAAGGGCGCGCGGGGTCCGGAAGTGGTCGAGGCCATCCGGAAATACAAGTGCGTATACTTCGCCGCCGTGGGCGGGGCGGGTACGCTGCTGTCTCAACACATCAAGTCCAGCGAAATGCTGGCCTACGAGGATCTGGGAACGGAGGCCGTCCGCCGTCTGGAGGTGGAGGGCTTTCCGGTGATCGTCGCCAACGACGTTTCGGGCAACGACCTCTTCCGGATGGGCAAAGAGGCGTTCGCCCGAAAGGGAAATCGGACGTAGCGCATCCGAAAGCAAGGAGAGATTCGCATGGCCAACGCGGCTGCAACCGTCGGAGGAGAAGGCTTCGGCGCGACGAAACGGCGCGACGCCTGGTGGTTGGAACCCCTGGTGACCGGCCTCGGCCTCGGGCTTTTCGGCGTGTACGCCACCTGGGCGGCTTTTCAGGGCGAGAACTACTACGCCGCGCCTTACCTGTCCCCCTTTTACTCCCCGCTGATTCTGGTGGATTGGTGGCCCTTTTCTCCCGCCATTCTGATTTTGTGGGCGCCGCTGGGGTTCCGGGGGACCTGCTACTACTACCGCAAGGCCTACTACCGGGCCTATTTCCAGGACCCGCCCGCGTGCGCGGTGGAAGAGCGAAAGGGCCGGTACTATGTGGGCGAACGGGCCTTTCCCTTCGTTCTTCAGAACCTGCACCGGTATTTTTTCTACGCGGCCGTCGTGGTTCTGGCCTTTCTCTGGTACGACACCTTTGAGGCCTTCTTCTTCTCGGGACGCTTCGGGATGGGCGTCGGGACGCTGGTCCTGCTGGCCAACGTGCTCCTGCTCTCAGCGTACACCTTCTCCTGCCACAGCTTCCGGCACCTCATCGGCGGGAAGCTGGATTGCATGACGTGCACGCACCAAGGCGGCGCGCGGCACAAGGTCTGGAGCGGGGTCAGCCTGATCAACCACCACCACATGTTTTGGGCCTGGGTCAGCCTGGTCATGGTGGGGCTTGCGGATCTGTACGTCCGGCTGGTCGCTTCGGGCGTCATCCAGGACGTGAGGTTTTTCTGATGGAAAATATCGAAACCCACGAATATGACGTGATCGTCATCGGCGCGGGAGGCGCGGGACTCCGCGCGGCCATCGAGGCGTCCGCCCAGGGGGTGTCCGTGGGCCTGGTGTGCAAATCCCTGCTGGGCAAGGCCCACACGGTGATGGCCGAAGGAGGCATCGCCGCGGCCCTGGCCAGCGTGGACCCCGAGGACAACTGGCAAACCCACTTCCGCGACACGATGCGCGGCGGCAAGATGCTGAACCAGTGGGGAATGGCGCAGGTCCACGCCCAGGAATCCCCGGACCGGGTCAAAGAGCTCGAGGAATGGGGGGCGCTCTTCGACCGCACCCCGGAAGGCGGGATCCTCCAGCGCTCCTTCGGAGGCCACCGCTGGCGAAGGCTCGCACACGTGGGCGACCGGACCGGGCTGGAGATGATCCGCACCCTCCAGGACCGGGGCGTCCACCTGGGCATCGACGTCTATATGGAGTGCACCATCACCCATCTCTTCAAGGACGGCGGCCGGATCAGCGGAGCCCTGGGATACTGGCGGGAGAGCGGCCGGTTCGTTCTGTACAAGGCCAAGGCCGTCGTCCTGGCCACGGGCGGCGTCGGGATGGCGTACAAGATCACGTCCAACTCCTGGGAGTACACCGCCGACGGCATGGCGCTCGCCTACCGGGCGGGGGCCGAGCTGATTGACATGGAGTTCGTCCAGTTCCATCCGACCGGGATGATCTGGCCCCCGGGTGTCATGGGCATCCTCGTCACCGAGGGCGTCCGGGGGGACGGCGGGCTGCTCAAGAACAACAAGGGCGAGCGGTTCATGTTCAATTACATCCCGGACATGTTCCGCTCGGAGACCGCCGAGACCGAAGAGGAGGCCAACCGCTGGCTGGCGGGAGACAAATCCGCGCGCCGTACGCCGGACCTGCTCACCCGAGACGTCGTGGCCCGGGCCATCCTGAACGAAGTCAAAGAGGGCCGCGGCAGCGAGCACGGCGGGGCCTATCTGGACATCTCGCACAAGCCCGCCGAATACGTCAAGAGAAAGCTGCCCAGCATGTACATGCAGTTCATGGAGCTGGCGGACGTGGACATCACGCAGCAGGCCATGGAAGTCGGGCCGACCACCCACTACATCATGGGGGGCGTCCGCGTCGAAGGAAAGACCTCCGCCGCCACGGTCCCCGGCCTGTTCGCCGCGGGCGAGGCGGCCGGAGGGCTTCACGGCTCGAACCGCCTGGGCGGCAATTCGCTTTCGGACCTGCTGGTCTTCGGCCGGCTCGCCGGCCTGGCGGCCGCCGGGTGCGCCAAAGACATGGGCGCCGCCCCGACGGTGGATTCGGAAGAAGTGGATCGCGCTACGGCGGAGGTCCTGGCGCCCTTCGAGCGCTCCGACGGCGAGGACCCCTTCAAGATTCATCGCGAGCTTCGCGACCACATGCAGGACAACGTAGGGATCATCCGCGACGCCGAAGGGCTCGAGCGCGGACTGGAAGGGCTGAAGGGGTTCAAGGAGCGGGTCGGCCGCGCGCGGGCCACCGGCTCCCGGCTGTTCAACCCCGGCTGGCACCTGTGCATCGACCTGAAAAACATGATCGAGATCTGCGAGGCGATCGCGCTGTCGGCGCTCCGGAGGGAGGAGAGCCGGGGCGCCCACACCCGCGCCGACTATCCGGACAGCACGGAGGAGCAGGGGGGTGTGAACACCGTCATCAAGCTGGAAGGCGGAGAAATGAAGATTGACGCCGCCCCCCTTCCCGAGATGCCCGACGAGCTGAAGAAGATGTTCGAGGAGAACTAGCCCATGCATGAGGCCGTTCTGAGAGTTTTCCGAGGCGATGCCCGGGGCGGGGAGGAAAAGGAATACCGCGTCCCGGTTGAAGAAGGCATGGTCGTCCTGGACGCCATCCATTACATCCAGGAACACATCGAGCCGGACCTGGCCGTCCGCTGGAACTGCAAGGCCGCCAAGTGCGGATCGTGCAGCGCGGAGGTGAACGGCAAACCGAGCCTGATGTGCAAAACCCGGATGGATGAGCTCCCGGAGGAGGAGCCCATCACGGTCTATCCGATGAAGGCCTTCCCGATCATCAAGGACCTGGTGACGGACGTCTCGTGGAACTACGAGGTCAACAAGAAGATCACCCACTTCACCCCGGACCCCGAGACCGATTGGAAGATGTACCAGCCCGACGTGGACCGGGTCCAGGAGTTCAGGAAGTGCATCGAGTGCTTTCTCTGCCAGGACGTTTGCCACGTCCTGCGGACTCACGGCAACACGCCGCAGTTCTCCGGCCCCCGGTTCTTGGTCCGCATGGCCGGATTGGAGATGCACCCCCTGGACACGGCCTCCAGGCTGGAACACCTCAAGGACGAGGCGGGCATCGGGTTGTGCAACATCACCAAGTGCTGCACCGAGGTCTGCCCGGAGGAGATCCATATCACGGACAACGCCATCATCCCCCTCAAGGAGCGGGTGGTGGACGAGTATTACGACCCCATCCGGAAGTTGTTCAAGAAAATCTTGGGAAGGTGACGGCGGGGGCCGCCCTACCGGTTTGAAAATGCCGGCTTCCTACCAATCGGTAGGCCGGGCATCCTGCCCGGCCGGAGCGTCCTATGTGAGACCATTGCGAACTCCTCTAACCTGAACGGGCTGAACTCGACGGGCTCGTTCCGGGGCCATCGCATGAAGATCCATGAATATCAAGGCAAAGAGATCCTGAAGTCTTTCGGCATTCCCGTGCCCGAGGGCGGGGTGGCCGAAACGCCCGCCGACGCCAAAACCATCGCGGAGCGCCTGAAAGGACGCGTCATCGTCAAGGCGCAAATACACGCGGGCGGACGCGGCAAGGGGGGCGGCGTCAAGCTGGCCGACACCCCGGCGGACGCGGAGGAGGCCGCGCGGCGGATCCTCGGCATGCAGCTCGTCACCCCCCAAACCGGCCCGGAGGGGCAAAAGGTCAAACGGGTCCTGGTGGAGGAAGCCACGCCCATCGCCAAGGAGCTCTACCTGGGCGTGGTGATCGACCGGGCGCGGGCGGCCCCGGTCGTCATGGCCAGCGAGGCCGGCGGGATGGACATCGAAGAAGTGGCCGCGAAGACGCCGGAGAAGATTCTCACCGAAGCCGCGGACCCGGGCCTCGGGCTTCAGGCTTTTCAGGCCCGCCGGCTGGCTTTCGGTCTGGGCTTGCCCAAAGAGGCCCTGGGCGCGGCGTCGGAGTTTTTCCGGAACCTGTACCGCGTCTTCCAGGACAAAGACTGCTCCCTGGCGGAGATCAATCCGATGGCCCTGATGGAAGACGGCCGGCTGCTGGCCCTGGACGCGAAGCTCAACTTCGACGACAACGCCCTGTACCGCCACGCCGATGTGGCCGGACTCCGGGACCTGGACGAGGAGGCGCCCCTGGAAGTCGAGGCCGCTAAGCACGACCTGAATTACATCAAGCTGGACGGCGAGGTGGGCTGCATGGTCAACGGGGCGGGCCTCGCCATGGCCACGATGGACATCGTCAAGATGGCGGGGTCTTCGCCCGCGAACTTCCTGGACGTGGGCGGAGGCGCCAGCCAGGAAATGGTCGAAAACGCCTTCCGCATCCTGATGGACGACGAGGCGGTCCGGGCGGTGTTCATCAACATCTTCGGCGGCATCATGCGCTGCGACGTGCTGGCCCAGGGCGTGGTGGAGGCGGTGCGAAAGCTCGATGTGAAGGTCCCGATCATCATCCGGATGGAAGGAACAAACGTGGAGGAAGGACGAAAGATCCTGGCGGATTCGGGCCTGAACTTCACGGTGGGCGACGATATGCGGGACGGGGCGCAGAAGGTTATAGAAGCGCTGAAAAGGTAAAGGTCCCAGGGGGGGACATTTTAAAAACTGTCCCCCCCTGGACCCCCCCTCGAAAACTTTCTGCGGCCCGG
>JASLXW010000129.1 GCA_030740135.1 Nitrospinota bacterium | reverse complement strand
GACGCGGAGGACTTCACGCCGGACGGCCTCGCCTGCGCGGCCTGCGGGTCGAAAAGTTTCGAGAAGGTCACGGACATCCTGGACGTGTGGTTCGATTCAGGCGTGACGCACGCCGCCGTCCTCGAAGCCGACCCGGAGCTCTCCTGGCCCGCCGACCTGTACCTGGAAGGGAGCGACCAACACCGGGGCTGGTTCCACAGCTCGCTCCTGGCCTCGGTGGGGACGCGGGGGCGCGCGCCCTACGGGACCGTCCTGACCCACGGGTACGTCGTGGACGCCGACGGCCGGAAGATGTCCAAGTCGCTGAAAAACGTCATCGCGCCCGATAAGATCATCAAGCAGAACGGCGCGGAGATCGTCCGGCTCTGGGTGGCCTCGGAGAACTACCGCGAGGACATGCGGATCTCCCCGGAGATCCTGAAGCGCAGCTCGGAGGCCTACCGGCGGATCCGCAACACCTTCCGGTTCTTCCTGGGAAACCTCTACGACTTCGACCTATCGGGGGACGCCGTCCCGTATGAGAAGCTGCCCGAGCTCGATCGGCTCTTGCTTCATAAGCTCGCGGAGCTGATCCGGCGCGTGAGCGAGGCCTTCGATCGATACGAATTTCACACGTTCTATCAGACGTTCCACAACTTCTGCGCCGTGGACCTGTCGGCCTTTTACCTGGACGTGCTCAAGGACCGCCTATACTGCGAGAAGGCCGATGCCCATCCGCGCCGAAGCGCCCAGACCGTCCTGCACCGGCTGGCCGACGCGATGGTCCGCCTCATGGCCCCGATCCTGCCCTTCACGGCCGAAGAGGTCTGGGATCGCCTTCCGGCAAACCCGGCCGGCCGCGAGCCGAGCGTCCACCTGGCCCTGTTTCCGGCAATCGACGAATCGGAGCGGGACGAGAACCTGGCCGGGCGGTGGGGGCGTCTCATCGAGTTGCGCGAAGGTGTCCTCAAGGAGCTCGAGGAGGCCCGCCGAAGCCGGGACCTCGGGAGCGCGCTGAACGCGAAGGTGAAAATCGCCGCCTCGGAGGAGTTCCGGACCTTTCTCGAACCCTACCTCGGGAACCTGCCGGCGCTGTTCATCGTTTCGGCGGTGGAGGCGGGGGGGGGGGGGGCGGCGTCCGGCCCCAATCCGGACGGGGCGCCCCCCTGGACAATCCAGGTCGAGGCGGCCGAGGGCGAGAAGTGCGAGCGCTGCTGGATGGTCCTTCCATCCGTGGGCCAAAACGCGGCCCACCCGACGCTCTGCGGCCGATGCGCGGCCATCCTGGAATAACGGGCGAGGTGAGATGAACGCGGCCACCGCGTCAAGATCGGCCGGGAAGGCGGGCCTCGCGCTCCTGATCTCCGTCGCGGCGGCGGTGGTCGTGCTGGATCAGGTCACGAAGATCATCGTTCAGAGGCTTTTCTTTCTGGGCGAGTCGATCCCCGTTATCGACGGCTTTTTCAATCTGACCTATGTCCGAAACTCCGGCGCGGCGTTCAGTTTCCTCGCGTCGGGAGACCCGGCCTGGGTCATCCCCTTCTTCACCATCATCACGCTCGTCGTCGCCGTCGGCATTGTCTACTACTACCGAAAGATCGACCCCGCCCAGCGTCTCCACCGCTGGGGGTTTTCGCTGGTCCTGGGCGGGGCGGTGGGCAACCTCATCGACCGCCTCCTCCACCAGTCGGTCGTGGACTTCCTCGATTTTTACGCGGGGGCCTACCACTGGCCGGCTTTCAATGTCGCCGATTCGGCCATCACCACCGGCGTGGGGCTGATCCTGTTGGAGATGCTTTGGGCGGGAAAAAGCGGAAAAGTTTCCGGTTGACCTCGGAATTCAACACGCCTCATTCACCCGGCGGAACCTCGACCTCCCTGCCGTTCAGCTTGATAACGCTCTTCAGGGGAACCGCTTGCTCGACCATGTTCTCGGCGAAGCACCCGCCCTTGGCGTTCCGGATGAGGAGCAGGAGCCTGTCCTCGGGCTCGTCCGATTCCAGCTCGAAAATCGTCCGGGCCTCCGAGCAGCCGCTCTTCACAGTCCCCCGGAGGACGGAGCCTTCGTGATAGAAATCCATCTCGACGTGAACGCGCGCGGCCCGGATTTTGAGTCTCATCATTGAAGAATACATCTTCAAATTGCTCAGCAGTCAGGCGCCGACGCCCCCGGCGATGTACGTGAGGGGTTGCGGGAATTCGCCGCCCCCTCCGATCCGGGGAGGCTCGTCCACCCGGAACGCCAGCCGCTCTTCACGGCCCCCGAACTCCACTTTCTCCTTCCCGGAGGCGGTGGTCTTCGTCAGAACGGTGACTTGGTGGCCTTCCACTTCATGAAGCATCCTTTCCAGGTTCACGCAGTCCACGTAGGCGGTGATCTTCGTGCGGTCCTCGGGCAACTCGTCGTTGAACGTGCCGAATGGGATGTCCATGCTCATCGGCTCTCTCCCCTCGAAAGCTGAAGGCGGGCCGGGGGTCAACCGACCCGGATTCCCGCACCACCTGGTTAAAAGCGCGGCCGATCCTACAAACGGGACCGGACTTGTTCGTGAATGGCCTTGACCGTTTCGAGCAGCTCCGGCAGGTCGTCGAGCGGAAGCATGTTCGGGCCGTCGGAGAGGGCGCTGTCCGGGTCGACGTGACATTCGATGAAGAGCGCGTCCACGCCCACCGCCGCGCCCGCCCGCGCCAGGGCCGGGACGAAGCCCCGGTCTCCCCCCGAGGCGTCCCCCTCCCCGCCCGGAAGCTGGACGCTGTGCGTCACGTCGAAGACCACCGGCCACTCGCACCGTCTGAGGATCACAAGTGATCTCATGTCTGCGACGAGGTTGTTGTACCCGAACGAGGTCCCTCGCTCGGTGATCAGGATGTCCTCGGCCCCCGCCGATTCCAGCTTTTCGACGACGTTCCCGACGTCCCAGGGCGCGAGGAACTGGCCCTTCTTCACGTTGATCGGCCTCCCCGTCTTCGCGGCGGCCGCCAACAGGTCCGTCTGGCGGGAAAGAAAAGCGGGGATCTGGAGGATGTCCAGGTGCGGCGCGGCGGCCTCGATATCTTCGACCGAGTGAACGTCGGAAAGGACAGGAAGGCCGGTCTCGTCCCGGACGCGGCGGAGGATCTCCAGCCCCGCCTCGCGCCCGGGCCCCCGGAAGGACTTGATCGAGGAGCGGTTCGCCTTGTCGAACGAGGATTTGTAAATGAGGGGGACGCCGGCCCCGGCGCAGATCGCCTTCAGCCGCACGGCCGCCGCCAGGGCCTCCTCCCCGGACTCGATGACGCAGGGGCCGGCGATGAGCGTCAAACCGCCCCCGCCGATTCGGATGTCCCCGACTTCAACGATTCGCAATTCCTGTCGCTCCCATGCCCGCGATTCCACGCGCCGGTGCGGCGATCCGGCATTCTATCGCGCCGCGCCGGAGAAACATACGAGCTCTCCGGAGGGGGGCTCTTTTGAAAGGGAATCGGGCGCGCCCCTTCACGCGTCTCCGGGGCGGCCTCCGTATTTCCTCTCCCACTCGCTGACCTCATCCAGGCGGGTCAGGCGGTTGCGTTCTTCCATCGTGATGAGAGAATCCAGATGGCCGGCCGTCGTCCCTTCCCCCTTCAAAACGCGCAGAACATCCTGGACCGCCTTGGCGCCCGCTCGCAGGACGCAGTTCGCGAACAGGACCACCTTGAAGCCCATCTCCCCGAGCTCCGGGCCGGAGAGGAGCGGCGTCTTTCCGCCCTCGACCATGTTGGCCACTTGGGGGAGCGGGACCTCTTCCGGGATGCGCGCCAATTCCTCGCGGGTTTGCGGGGCCTCGACGAATGTGAGGTCCGCGCCGGCGGCCGCGTAGGCCCGCGCCCGATCGATGGCCGCGTCCAGGCCCTCCGTCTCCCGCGCGTCCGTCCGGGCGATAATCACCAAGCCCTCGTCATCCCTGTCGCCAAGCGTTGCTCGGGCCTCCAGGGCGGCCTCGATCTTTCCGACCATCTCGGCCGGGGGGATCACCGCCTTCCCCTCGAAGTGTCCGCATTGCTTGGGGAAAACCTGGTCTTCGAGCTGGATCGCCCCCACGCCCGCCCGGCCGAGCTCGATCACCGTCCGAACCACGTTCGCCGGGCCGCCGTACCCCGTGTCCGCGTCGGCGATGACGGGCAGGTCCGTCGCATGGACAATCCGGGTCACTTGGTGGAGGATCTCCCCGAAGCTCAGAAGGCCCTTGTCCGCCAGGCCGAGCTGGGTGTTCGAGATCCCCGCGCCCGTGGCGTAGACCATTGAAAACCCCGCGTCCTCGATGAGCCGGGCCGTCAGGGCGTCGTACGCCCCCGGGGCCGTGATAATCCCCGGCCGCCCCAAAAGACGCCTGATCCGCTCCGCCGGATTCTCTCTCGTTGCCACAATTTCTCCAGGTTCGATCCCCCGGCTTGGAGATCGACGGGGTCAGACGTTCGCCGCCGGACCCGCCTTCAACAAATCTCCGGGGACCAGGACAAACCCCTCCATCAGCCGCCGGGCCGTCCGCACGGTCTTGACCCACCGGACCCGGGCCTCCCCTCCGTCCCCCGCCTCTTCCACGTCCACCTCCATCGTCAGGTCTCCGGAGGGGTGCCGCAAGGTGACTTCCCCACCCGCTGTTTCTCGGGCGACCGCGTGGACCACCGTTCCCCGGATCTTCGCCGCCGCGCACGTGGCGATGGCGCCCGTGAGGGCGTAGGCCCCGTGGGCCTTGCCCATCGAGATGATGAGGGCGGAGAGGTGGACGTCTTGCGCGTCCTCTTCCGGCGGGGCCGCGAGGGCGACCTTGGGGACGGCCGGGGACCGGTCCGCGGCCTCCCGGGCGTCCCCGACGAGACCGCAACGCTCCGCCGCGACGGCCCGGACGTGCTCCAGCGCGGCCATCAGCTCCGGGTTCCCGTCCACCTCCGCCGGGGAGGGAATCGCTTCGAGGCCGAGGTCCTTCGCCCGGACGAAGACAGCCGGGTTTCCCGCGTCCACGATGGAGACCTCGATCTCGCCCCTTCCGGGGACGGCCACGGCCTCCGACCGCTTGCCGGTGGGCAGGAGCGCCCCGGTCACAGCGCCGCCGGGGTCCTCGTAGCTCAGATGGATGGGCGCCCCCGTTCCGGGAACCCCCGGGATCGAGCAGTCTCCTTCGGCCTGGAACGCCCCCCCGCGGACGGGCACCTCGGCCAGGATCATCTTGTCGGTGTTCGTGTTGAGGATCCCGACGCGGGTGACGGGCTCGACCGGCTCGATCCACCCCTCTTCGATGGCGAAGGGGCCGACCGCCGCGGAGAGGTTTCCGCAGTTGCCCCGGTAATCCACGGTTGCGGCGCCGATGCCGACCTGTCCGAAGGTGTAGCGGACCGGCCCGCCGTCTTCGCGGGGCGGCGCAAGGATGGCCGCCTTGCTCGCGCTCGAGAACCCCGCGCCCAGGCCGTCAATCTGGCGGGCGTCGGGGCTGCCCATGACGCGCAAGAGAACGGCGTCGCGAAGGGCGGGGTCTTCGGGGAGGTCGGCCTCCCGGAAGAAAAGCCCCTTGCTGGTCCCGCCTCTCATGAAAACGCTTCGGATGCGCGCCTGCATGGCGACTCCGGTTGGAGGTTCGGCCGCATCGCCGAAAGGGAATCCGCCCCCCCGGACAACCCCCAAGGGCTGGAGAGCCCGGAGGGCCGGCGGGCCTAAAATCCTATTGTACCTCTTGTGTCTCGGTTTTTTCAGGAGAAAGGAGGGAAAGCGCCTTCGCCGGCGAGGATAGACCGTCTTCAGTCGCTCCCGGGGGCTACCGGATGTTCCGGTCGGGCGCTTCTTCGTAGATGTAGGCGCAGCGATAGATGGGCACGCCCCGGCCGCCTCGGAAGTAGACCCGCTCGTCGATGATCTGCGCGGCGATGCCCACTGTGCGGGACCAGCCGAACAGGACCGTGTAGTAATCCGAGTCGGTCAGGCCGATCGCGTTCAACAGCGATCCCGTGATGGCGTCCACGTTGGGGTAGGGATTCGCGATCTTGCCCGTTTCCTTCAGGATGGGCGGGGCTTCCGTGCGCAGGGTCAGGGCGATCCGGACGTTCTCGTCGTCGGCGAAATACTTCCCGCCCACCTCGTAGCCGATGGTCGCCCTGGGGTCTTCGGCGCGCAGGACGGCGTGGCCGAAACCGAACATCAGCTTTTTGGTTGCCAGGCAATTCTGGATGAAATTCCGGACGTGTTCCGGGTCCGGGTCGCCGACTTCTCGGATGAAATTCAGGGCGTCCTGGTTGGCGCGCCCGTGGCGGGGTCCGTACAGGCCGGCCATGGCGGCCGCCATCGACGCGAAGATGTCCGCCAGTCCCGACGCGACGGCCTTGCCCGTGAGCGTGCTCAGGTTCCCGCCGCCGTGGTCGTAGTGCATGATGTGCATCAGCCGCATGACCCGGGTCGCTTCCGGATGGGCGTCCGGCGCGCCCAGCATATGGGCGAAGTTCTCCACGTATCCCCGCTCGGGCTCGCTCGGAATGGGATCGCCCCAACCCTCCCGGATCCGGAAGATGGCCGCCACCAGCTCGTTCACCCAGGCGATCAGGTTCAAGCCGTCTTCGGCGTAGTCCTCCTGCTTCCCGTACATGCTGAGATAGAAAAGCCCCGCCATGAACCATTCCATGGGATGGCCTTCCCGGGGCAGGGCCTTCAGCAGATCCAGAACGCCTTTCGGGAAGTTCCCGGCACGACGCGTCAGGTCGGCGCGGAATTCCTTGTCCTCCGGGCCGGATGGAAAACGCTTGTTCAGGAGCAGGAACATGACCTGCTCGGGATCGTGGTCGCAAATCTCCGCTATCGGCCACCCCACGTAATAGAGCCCCTTGATGGGGTCGACCTTGCTGGTCCAAAGGTGACCGACGGGGAAGCCGCGCAGCCCGGTGTTCAGATGGTCCTCGGTGATCTCAAAAAGAACGTCACTCATCGGCAGATCTCCACACGCCCCCTCAGTGGATTCCCTTCGTCTCGCGGCGGCGTCGCCGGCGCGCGCCGAAAACAGCCCGGCTACCGGGAACGGGATGATGTCTCATAAAAAAATCTTGATTTTTCTCGAGCGTTTGTCAAACGGATTTGGCGAAGCGCCCAATCCCGAGATCTTCCGTGATGGGTGGCATGATACCAAAACCCGGGCGGGATGGATAGGGGCAGGAGACCGGCCGGCGGGGAGGTCTCGGAGAATCAAATGGGCGACCGATACTGGAATCCTCTGGTCTTTTCGCTGAATTCCTTGCGGATCTTCCGGAGGACGGCCGGTTGCGTGAGCAAATCCACGGCGGTGCACGCCAGCGTCTTGGCGGCCGCGAGCATCCCTTTCCAGCCGATGGCCGAGCCGTATTGCTGTGTCGCGAGCCAGTGATGTTGGGGCGTTCCGGGCGCCCGGCACGTGGTGCGGAAGAAGCCGAGCGGGGCCAGCCAGCTTACGTTGCACTGGTCATTGCTGACCCGTGTGAGGTGATGATCCATGATGGCGGGCTCCACCCACTCGACCAGCGGTTCTTTGAATCCGAGCTTTCGGGCCAACGCCTTGTCGGCCCTGGAGAACTTCGGCGCTTCCACCCATCGCAGATTCCGATCGATCAACTCCCCCAGGGCGACGTTCGGGAGGCGGTGGTAAGTGCCCGAGACATGCTTGATTCTCACGCGCGTTCCCGTGGCTTTGGCGGCCCCGCGGGCCATGCGCTTGACCTCCTGGGTGACGCCTTCGGTCTGCTCGCGCGTGGGCGTCCAAACCGAATACCAGGCCTTGGCGTACGGCACGATCACGATGGGGACCTGCCCGCCTTCGAGAATGACGTAGTTAATCCCGGTGTCCGGCGGGGCCTGCGCGCGAAAACGGCTGACGCCCGCGTTCATCAGCTCCAGGGCGTCCAGGGCGCTGCGGCCCTTTTCCGGGTCCACCTGGGCATGAGCGCTCTCGCCGAAAAACTCGAAGGTCACAGAATCCAGGGCCATGAATGAACCGTAATCGGAATGGGTCCCTTCTCCGGGATGCCAGGAAAGGGCGCAGTCCAGGCCGTCGAACACGCCGTGCTTCACCATGACCACCTTCCCGAGCAACATTTCCTCCGCGGGCGTGCCGAACACCTTGACCGTCCCCTTGACGCCCTTCTCCTCCATCAGGGTCCTGAGCGCGATGCCGGCCGAGACGCTCGCCGTGCCGAACAGGTTGTGTCCGCAGCCGTGGCCGTTCTCCGTTTTTTTCCGGCCGCAGTTGGGGACGGCGTCGTACTCGGCGATGAGGCCGATGGTCGGACGGCCCTTCCCCCAGCGGGCGACGAAGGCGGTGGGCATCCCGGCTACGCCCGTATCGACGTGAAAGCCCGCGTTTTGGAGATCCTCGACCAGAAGGGCCGCCGAGCGGTGCTCCTCGAGGCCGAGCTCCGGCGTCCCCCAAATTCGCTGGGCCACGCGGTTCATGTGGCCGGCGCGTTGATTCAGGAATTCAACCGCGCAACGTTTCAGGGAGGAACCCGCGGCCTTGCCGTTCCCGCCCTTTGCCGTCTTCACTTGGGGAGACATGTGCGTCGCTTCCTCCGTGGGAGGGGTTTTCGCCGGCCAAGGACCGGGCGTTTCCCCCGATGGCGTAGCCCCAGGGAAAAACGGCGGGGGCGGAGATCAACGCCGTGAGCTCCACCCCCGCAGGCGACCGCGCGGGACTTCGCGCGTTTCAGCCGAAGGGCTTCTCTTTTTTCAGCCGGATGGCCGCTTCGTGGACGATGCTGGTGTCGGCCAACTGATCGATCGGCGCCTTTTTCTTGACGTAGCCGTTCTTGATCAGAAAGCTCATGATTTCCCCAATCCTTCAGGGGGACATCCCCGCCTTCGCGGGGGACAAGCTTTGAAAACTTCACGCGGTTGGGTGTGTCCCCCTGAAACCCCCTCGAAAAATCTCGTTTCGCCGTCACCGCGCGGCGGCGCCGTCCGGGGAGGGGGTCCGCGTGATGGTCCGCTTCGGCAGTGGGGTCAGGACGATTTCGATCCGGCGGTTCTTCCGCCGGCCTTCCGGCGTGTCATTGGTCGCGATGGGCTGAAACGGACCGTGGCCGACGGCGGACAGGAGCGTCGGGTCCACGCCGCCGGCCTCCTGGAGGAACCGGACGACGGCCGAGGCCCGCAGGGTGGAGAGCTCCCAGTTGTCGCGGTAGCGGCGGTCGGCCATGGGACGCACGGGCAGGGCGTCCGTGTGGCCCTCGACCTGGATGCGCTTGCCCACCAATCCCTTCAGAAGCTTCGCCAGCTTCTTGAGGACGGTCCTTCCCTGGGGACTGATCTCCAGGCCGCCCGGGGCGAAGACG
>JASLXW010000128.1:5468-9458 GCA_030740135.1 Nitrospinota bacterium | reverse complement strand
ACGCTCGTATCGCGCGTCCAATGTCTCACGGTCGATGTCCCGGAGCTGACGGTCGAGCGCCAGAAGGTGGGCGCTGGAGGCGGTGAACGGAAGCTGACCTTTCTCCATGGATTCCATGCACCGCAGGAGGTCCAGGTAGAAGCCCCGGTCGGGATTTCCTCCCGCCCTGTGGAGCGCCTCGGGCGACAGGATGCCGAGGCCGAGGCCGGGCGGCAGCGCGAGACACTTCTGGGAGCCGGACAGGCACACATCGATCCCGTTCTCTCCCACTTCGACCGGCGCGCCGCCGAGACTGCTTACGGCGTCAACCAGGAGAAGAACATCGGGATGCTCATGGACCGCCTCGGCGATCTCCGCCAACGGATTCAGGACGCCCGTGCTCGTCTCGTTATGGACGAGCGTCACGGCATCGAACACCTCCCGCCCCAGGGCGTCTCTCACGTCCTCCGGCCGGGTCGCCGCTCCCCACTCGACGCGAAGCGGAACGGCCTCCCGTCCGTGGCTCCGGGCGATCTCATGCCACCGCTCGCTGAACGCGCCGCAGATGAGATTGAGGACCCTTCCGCGCCGAGGGACCGTGGTGACTAGGGCGGCCTCCATCATCCCGGTGGATGAGGAGGTGGTCAGGACGACTTGATGCCCGGACGCTCTTTGGACGCCGAACAAGTCCCGGAGCCTCGGAACGATTCCGGCCAGCAGCCGCTTCATCTCCGCCCCCCGGTGGTGGATGGGGGGGCGGGCCATCTCGGCCAGGATTTCCGGCCGCACCTGCGTGGGGCCCGGCATGAAGTTCTTCTGAAACATTGCCGCCTCACATCCGGCGGGGACTCAGCCGTAGAGCAGGTTCGCCGAGTTGAGGTGGGCCATCCTCCGAATATCGTCGGGGGGAATGCCTTCCTCCAACAGGATCTCGAAGAGCAGGCGCAGGGCCTCGACGGGTGGCGGGTTGTGCAATTGGCCCACGTCGGAGGACAGGACCACGCGATCCGGGCCGATCTTCCGGATCGACTCGGCCAACTCGCTGACGGACAGCGTCCACCAGCGCGGCGAGATCTCCATGAAGGTGTAGTTGAGCATCGCCCCCGCCCCCGCCAACTCTTCGTGAAGGGCGAAGGGAAGCTTTGACCAGAAGGGGTGATCGGCCACGACCTTCTGGACGCCTTTCTCTTTCGCGAGGCCGACGAGGGTCCGGATCTCCTCCCCCGACAGGTGGCCGCAGCTCAGGATCACGTTCGCCTCGGCGACGAGCTCCAGGATGTCGTGGACCTCGGGAAGGACTTTTCCCGCCTCGTCGAAGATCCGGATGGGCCGGTAGTTCTCGTAGAGGCGGGAGGCCCGCTTCCCGTCCGCCGTCGCGATGCCCTTGTAGCCCCCGACCTGGCCCGTGATCTCGACATGATGGGCCGCGTCCACGGTCGGCATGAAGATCTTTCTGGCCCCGTAACGGATGGCGGTGTCCACCGCCCAGGGGTTCAACCCGCCGACCGGATAGTTCAGGTTCAGGCTGCCGAAGACGTCGATCCCGCTGACGACCCGGGCGACAAGGGGCATCCGGTCCGCTGTGCCCTGGTGATGGCATTTCATCAAAACGGCCCGCATCCCCGCGTCACGGGCCTGCTTGGCGATGTCGATGTGGTCGTAAAGCCTCACAAACACGTCGGGCGACGAATGGATGTGAATGTCGCAAGCCCCTTGAAGCAACTCAAGATCTTGCCGCATGGCCTCCCTCCTTTCCGATCCTTCGGCCTTCAGCTCAGGCCGTCCAGGTGTTCTTCCAGATCGCGCGGTCTCCACCTGGGCCGGATGTCCAGGTCCTCGGCGATGACCTTCGCGGCGTTATAACCCGGGCCGCCGGTCATAGAACTGCCCGTCCGACAGGCGGCCTTCCAACTGATCCCCGCGCACCATGGTGGCGACATGCGCCTCGATGTCCAGGGGGGTCTGGCAGAACCGGTTGACGATGACGCCGGGTTTCCCGAGGTTCGGCGCGTACTCCGCCCACCGGCCGTGCAGGGCGTCCAGAAGCTCGTCCTGGATCTCCCGCCACCGCCGCGGGTCCACGTGCGTGTCGAGGCCGCCGCCCTGCTCCAGGTAGCGCTCGAGGACGACGACGTCCAACCCCGCCCGGGCCATGTCGCCCGCCAGGATCAGGCCGTTGTGTCCCGCGCCGATGATGATCCCGTCGTATTCGGTCTGAAGGGCCAACGTCCGATTTCCTCTCCACAACCGGCCGGCGAGGCTTGCGCGCGGACTGAAGAAAAAAACCCGGCGGTCCGCCAGGATCGCAAGAAAACGAAAAAACTCCGGATTCTTCCTGCCGGATCGGTGACTTCGAATCATATCAACAATGAACGTCCGGCGCGGCGGGGGCGAACCGTAATGTTGCGTGAGGGGGCAATGGAAGAAACTTTTGGCCGCCGAGAAGCGGAACCGCGAGGTGAAAGCGGGCGTACGTATGAGGAACAGATCAGGAAGATGGATCTGATGAAGGGTGTGCGGGGCGCTTTGCAAAAACCGCGTTGAATACGGCCGGGATGTTGACAGCTTGCGCCGCCGTCTACTTCCCGAGGGCCCCCAGGACCTCTTCGGTCGAATCGACTCCATGAATCGTCCGGCCGTCAAAAGCGTAAGTGGGAACCCCCTCGACGCCGAGGCGCTCCCCGTTTCTTCTCATCTCGTCCAGCTCACCGGCGTAGGTCTCGTGCTCCAGGGCGCCTGCCAGCGCCTTTCCTTCCAAACCGACCTTTTCGCCCAATTCAACCAACACACCGGGGTCCGCGATGTCCCGGTCTTCTTGATAACGGGCGTGATAGACGGCCTCCCGGAAGGGTTTCATCAAGGCGTAATCGCGGGCGAAGAGGGTCGCCTGATGCGTGAGACGGGTCCGGCACTTTTTCTGGGGGAAGATGAGCGTCATCCCGTAATTCGAGGCCAAGGCCTGGTGCTTCGCCAGACGCTCCTCCGCCTGCTCCGGCGTCGATTCCAGGAAAGCGACCCCGGCGGGCCGTCCCTCCCAAGGCGTCCAGTTCACCTTGACGCCGCCTTCTTTTTCGACTTTCGCCATTCCACCGATGGCGATATAGCAGAACGGTCACGTGTAATCGGCGAACAGCAAGATCTCCCTTCGCTCATCGGTCATTCTAAAATCCTCCCCCAGTTTGGTCCGCTTTCACTCAATCGGTTGAACGGGATGACGAATCCTGCGCCGGAATTTTCCATTTCCGAAATCACCGTTCCCCTCAAAACCTCGGCTCCCATATTGTAAATCGGCCCATCAATCTTCCCCGGCAAATGGAATATCGCCGTACACTTTCAAACAGACCGGTCTCTCTTTCCCGCGCCACCCGCTAGGTGCGCCGGATTGAAGTTAGCCGGCAGCCGTCCGGGGCGTGGACAGGACCCGCTCGGGGACGCAGACGAACCCTTCCATCAGCCGGCGGGCCGTTCGAATCACGGTGGCCCTCAAAAGCTCGCCGTCCTCAACCTCCGCCTCCACCTCGATGACCCCCGCCGGATGGCCGATGCGCAGGGTTCGGGGAACCTCTCCCCGGGCCTCCCGGACAATACGGTTCACGAGGGTCCCCTCGATGTAAGCCGCCGCGGCCGTGCAAATGGCGCCGGTCAGCGCGTAAGCCCGGTGGGCCCGGCCCATCGAGAGCATCCGGCCCCGAAGGTCGTGACCCTCGGCCGGGACGATCTCTCCCGAGGCGGCCGTGTAATCGGCGGGCGGCGCCACCACCGCCACCTTGGGGATGGCCGGGCTTTCCGCCCGCGCGCGGGCCGGGTCCATCACGAACCCGAGCTTGAAGGCGATCTCCCCCCGGATCCGCTCGAGCCGGGCCAGGACAACTTGGGCCGCCTCCATCTCCTCGGCCGTCTCCGAGCCCGTCCAGCCCACCGCCTCCGCCCCCACGAAGAACAGCGGGTTGGCGGCGTCCACAACCGAGAGGGCGAACGTTCCGCATTCGCCGATCTCGACCTCATCGAGGG
>JASLXW010000128.1:0-5458 GCA_030740135.1 Nitrospinota bacterium | reverse complement strand
GGCTTCCCGGTGGGAAGCAGCTTTCCCGTCACCGCCCCGCCGGCCCCGAGGAATCCGACGCGGATGGGCGCGGCCGTTCCGGGCACGCCGGGGATGGACGTTTCTCCCCCCTCCCGAGGCGCCCCGTCCTCCACGGGAACGTCGAACTCAATGACCTTCTTCGTATTGGTGTTGAGGACGCGGACACACGTAATGGGCGCCCGGGGCTCGACCCACCCCTCCTCCACGGCGAACAGGCCGACGGAGGAGGAGATGTTGCCGCAGTTGTTGCGCCAATCGACGAAGGGCTGCTCCACGGAGACCTGAGCGAAGGTGTAGTTGACGTCGATGCCCTCATCACGGGACGGCGCGACGATGGCGCACTTGCTCGTGAGGGGGTCCGCCCCGCCGAGGCCGTCGATCTGCCGGGCGTCCGGGCTTCCGAACGCTGCGAGGAGGATGCGGTCCCGACTTCCCCGGTCCTCCGGCAGGTCCTCTTCCTTGAAAAAGAGCGCCTTGCTCGTCCCGCCCCGCATGACAACGCAGGGGATCTTCACTTGCGACATCGATTCCTCCGAACCTTATATCTCCTGCTGACCCATCCAGCAAGAAATCCCTCGACTTAACTGGAAATGATGGACCCGTAGGATACACTCCAATTTTCCGTCATTGAAACCTTCCCGGTTTCTATCTAGAAAATATCCTCCTTCAAGTCGAATTCGGATTATCTTCATTTTTGCCGCGTCAAGAAAAAACTCCCGACCCGCTTCCTCCCAAAGTTCAAGAAGGCCGACCGATCCTCATCGTCGAGATGGATATCATCACCACCGTTCACCGGGGCAGGAGCGACGGAAGCCAAAGGGACAACGGGGGCAAAAACGTGATCAGAAGCAGCGCCGCGCACTCCGCCGCCACGAATGGAAGGACCGCCCGCGCAACGCCCTTGAGCGGCTCCCCCGTCACGCCACCCGCCACCAGGATCACCGCGTTGACGGCGAGGAGGAAGAGGACGCGGCTCCCTTTCAGGAATCCCAACCCCGCCGCCGCGTCTTCGGCGATTCCCTGGTCCGTCAGGACCCACGCGAAGACCGACGCCATGACGACGATCGTCATCACGACCGCCGAAGTCCTGGCCGACGTCCAGAGGATCTCCGGCAGATCCCTCAGCCTGATGTCCCTGTACACCCAAAGCCCGACGGCTAGGCCGTACACAACCGCCACGGCGGCGGCCTCGGTGGGAGTGAAGACGCCCCCGTAAATCCCGCCGAGGATGATGACGGGCGCGCCCAATCCCCAGAGGGATTCCCGCAGGGCCTTGGCGAACGGCACGTGGGCGAAGCCCTCCGCCACCGCCGCCGGCTCTCACCGGGCCTCAAACCATACGACGGCCGCCAGGCTCGCGGCCGTCAGCAGGCCCGGAAAGACGCCCGCCATGAACCGCTTCGGGATCGAGGTCTCCGCCAGGACGCCGTAGATTACCAGGGCGATGGAAGGCGGGATGATGATTCCGATCCCTCCACCCGCCGCCAGAAGGGCCGAGGCGAAGGATCGGCGGTAACCCGCGCCTTGCAATCCGGGATAGAGAAACGCACCGATGGCCGCAACGTGCGCCGGGCCCGAGCCGGACAGGCCCGCGAAAAAGACGGAGGCGGCCACCGTCACGTAACCCAGCCCGCCCCGCACGGTCCCCACGAGCGAACGGGCCACAACGGTCAGGCGTCTGGCGATTTCCCCGCGCGCCAGGATGTTCCCCGCCAGGATGAAAAAGGGGATCGCCAGCAGGGTCCACGAATGGGCCGCGCCGAAGATGAGCTGCGGGAGAAACACCAACGGGGCCAGGTCGAACGCCCAGACCGTGACGACCCCCGCCAGCCCCAGCGCAATCGCCACCGGGGCGCCCAAAAGGAGAAGGAGGACAAACGTTCCGAAGAGTACAGCCGGGATCAAGACGTTACCGGGGCGCTTGCGCGCCGGCCAAGCTGCGGGTGAGGTGCTTGCCTCATGACAACCTCTGTGGCGCACGGCGCTCAGATTCGTACTAACGTCTAGATGCGAGAGTATGGAGAGCCGCCACCGCGTGTCCGGCCGGCCTGTTTATCGGAAAGGGGACGCCCCCCCCTGGCGGCCCTTCCGGATCGGCGGGGTTCAGAACACGGTAAATATAGAGCGCCGCACCAATCGGGACCGCCAGCGTCACCCAGTAGGCCGGGGCGCCCAAGGCCGTCGTCTCGCCCATCCGGATGGAGATCCCCACGGCCCGAATCCCCTGGACCGCGAGGACGCCGAAGAATAGGACCGTCAGGCCGGCCACGATCCCATCCAGCCAACGCCGCAAGCCGGGGGGCAGGTTTTCTCTCAGAACGGAGAGGCCCGGATGGGCCCGATGCCGCGCCGCGAACGCCGCCCCCAGGAACGTCGCCCAGACGAAGAGATCGGGCGCGACCTCCTCGATGTAGGCGATGGGAACCCCCGCGCCCCGGGCGGCCGCGCCCGCGAACGCCAACGCCGCCATGGCGGCCAGAATCGGAACGAGGAGGATCTCCTCCACCCGGCCCAAGCGTTTCACGGGCGCCTGCCCTCCTTCGACAATTCCTTCACGGCCCTTTGCACCTCGGACTCGGCGAGGTCCATCACATCCCGGCCGACCTTGGGCGCCCATTCATCGTAGACCGGTCTCACTCTCTTCTTGAACACGGCGAGTTCGGCGCCATCGAGCCGGATGACCTTCATCCCCTTCTTTTCGAGGAATGAGGGAAGGCGCTTATCGTCCTCCGCAACCCACCTTCGCTCATACTCCAGGGCCTCCCGCGCGGCGGTCCGGAAAATCCGCTTCAACCCGGGGGAAAGGCCGCTGAAGAGCTTGCCGTTCATGGAGAGAATGAGGGGATCGAACGAATAGTTCCAGATCGTGACGTGTTTCTGCACCTCGTAGAGGCGCGAGGAGGCGATGACCGAGAGGGGGTTTTCCTGCCCGTCGATCACCCCCTGCTGAAGAGAGGAGAACACCTCGCCGAAGTTCATCGTCAGGGCGTTCCCCCCAGTAGGCGGAAGATCCTCAGGTACATCCTCGTCCCGGCGACGCGGAACTTGATGCCGGGCAAGTCCTCCGGCCTCCGGATGGGCCGCTTGCCGTTGGTGAGCTGGCGGAAGCCGTTCCGACATTGTATGGAGGTTCAAGTCCCGTGCCTTTTTCCGAGGATTTACCCGAGATATCAAATTTGCGTGATTATGGACTGAAACAGTTTTTTAACACTATATGATATAGAATGTTATCCATTAACAATATAAGCGGCCCTTCCCGTAAATTCGATGCCGGCCTTCTTATTCAGGGAGACGAAAATTCTTCCCCGGCATGAAGGGTTTGCCGTTCCAGAGGAAGGCCGGTGGATGGCCAGATCGCCCTTTTCACCACGAGACATCCGTCCTACAGCTCAACCGCCCGCCCCTCCCGGAAAGACCGATACGCGGCGAGGACAAAGGCCAGGGCGCGCCGCCCCTCGGCCCCGGACATCTCCACCTCCTCCGTTTCAGCGGTCGAAACCTCCCCGGCGGACATCGCCGATTGCCGGGCCCTCACCACCCGCAAGAACTCGGCGTGCATCGCCGTGAAACCCGCCAAATCTCTCATGGGCGAGAGATGAATCCTCCTCTTTTTCCCCGCGAGATAGAGAAAGTAGCCGTGGTTCTCGATATAAAGCGTCCCCTCCGTCCCGGAGACCGAGGAGAACTGCACCTTGCCGGGGGCCGGGATGCCCCAGGAATGGGTCAATTCACCGACGACCCCGCCCTCATGCTCGCTGACGACATGCACCGTATCCTCGACGGGGACGCCCTCGCGGGTCTTCGGACCCCGGACGGCATAGACCTTCTTCGCCGCTCCGGCCAGACAGAGCAAGGTGTCCACCCAATGGATTCCACCGTCCAGGAGCGCGCCGCCGCCCATCCGTTCCGCGTCGGTCCGCCATCCGCCGTGCCTCGAAATCCCCGCAATCTTCACCCGGGCGCACTTCACCCGGCCCACGGCCCCCGCCTCGATGAGCCGCCGGGCCTTTCGGACGCTGGGCTTGAACCGGAAGTTCTCGGCCACCATCAGAACGCACCGGCCGCCGGCCTTCGGCTTCGCCGCGCGGACGGCCCGGATGATTTCGTCGGCCTCCTCGAGCGTCCGCCCGATGGGTTTTTCCATCATCACGTGGACACCGCGAGAAGCGGCCAGAAGGGCGTGTTCAACGTGGAGATCGTGGGGCGTGCAGATGACGGCGGCGTGGACCCGCTCATCCCCGAGGGCCTGCTCGTAGGATCCGAAGCCGACGTCCCCCCCGAACCGCGCCCGATACGTCTCGGCCTTTTCGGCCGAGCGGCTGGCGAAGAAGAGCCGGGGGATGTCTTTCAGGCGGCGCATGGCCGCCGCGTGTCTGCGGGCGATCCCTCCGCATCCCACAATGCAAACGCCGAGGGATGGCGGGGGGCGTGATTCGGCGGTCAATTACCGCTCCTGCATCCAGCCGTGACAGCGCGACGTGCGCCGGCGGCTTTCTGCACTCGCGCATTTACTCATTGGACTATCGAAGACCCGTGCGCCAGTGAAGTTGTAATCGGCGTATACACTTCAATCGCAACCTGGCCGGCGCGCAAGCGCCCAAGCGCCCTCAGCGGCCCTGGAGGTAGTCTCCCAACCTTCCCCGGGAATGCTCGTCGTCGTGGCAATCGGCGCAGAGGTTTTCCCAATTGCCGCCGTCCGGCGGGTTGTTGGCCGGGTCGCCGTCCTTGTGGTGGACGGTGAGGAGATGGAGGCTCCCCCGGTCGAACTCCCGCCCGCACTTGGCGCAAATCCATCCGTGGAGGGCGAGGGAGCGCTCCCGATATCCGGACTTCTTGCCGGACCTTGCGTCTTGCACGAAGTCCCGGATCTGATCGGGCTGAATCTCGGTCTTGAAAGGCCCTCTACCCCGCCGACCTTTTCGGAATCCCGGACCCGGCACGCTAAATCCTCCGAATACGTAAAGTGTTCTCTTTCAAGGGGGTATATGATGCCACATAATGTATAGATTAAATACTATCGAAACCCATTTCTCCCCGGACCCGGCTTGGGACCGGCCTATTGGGAGGCCTTCGAGAATCGTCTGGACGGAGGCGTCCGGCCCATCGACCGCCCGGTCCTCGTCCGGCATCCTGAGCCGCTCGACGACATCGCCGCCGACGATGTGCCGCTCGACGATCTCCTTCACGTCATCGGCTCCGCCGACCCAGTATCAGATAGCCTCGGGATAGACGACCACGCTCGGCCCGAGCTCGCAGGCGTCCAGGCAGCCGGCCCGGTTGGCCCGCACCACGCCGCTCAAGCCTCGACGCTCGATCTCGGCCTTGAAGAGCTTCCGCAGGTCCCCGGCGCCGCGGTCCATTCCACCGCCTCGTAGCCTCCTGCGCGCAGGAGGCTACGAGGCAACCCAAACACTTGCATCCAGGGACCTCCTCTCTC
>JASLXW010000127.1 GCA_030740135.1 Nitrospinota bacterium | reverse complement strand
AGGTGGTGGTGCGTCGGCAGCTCGCCGCCGGGCAGCAGGGTGAGGCGGTACAGGCCCGCCCGCCGGGTCTCCTGGACGATGTCCACCTGGCCCCAGGGCTTGTCCTCCCGCTCCCAATTCTGGTCAGCAAGCTTGCCCTCCAACTCGACCACAGCCACGGCACCCCCGGGCAGGGCATCGGGCTTGGCCAGGCGCACCCGGGCAAACTCGATGGGGGGAGTTGGGGAGCCTTCCGCTGGGGGGAGGAGCAGCCAGCGCAGCAGAACCTGGGCTGCGGCTTCCAGCAGGTAGAAGCGTCCGGACTGGAGGATGAAGGTGATCTCGTCGGAGAGGGCGCCGTAGTCCCGGGTGCGGAAGAGCGCGTCTTCTTTCGCGGCAGCGCTGGTGTCCAGGTGGACCTCGATGTGTACGGTGACCGGTTGGGTCTTGTTGCGCTCGGGATCAAACACGCCAATGGTGCAGTCCACCTCCAGGCCGTCCAGGCAGATTCGCGTCATGAACGCCCCCGGGTCAGGGCGCCGGCGATGCTGCGGCCGCCGTCCACGCTCCAGACCTGGCCGGTCACGTGGGGGGCGCTGGTGGCCAGAAACACGGCCAGCCCGGCGACATCGCCAGGTGCACCGAACCGTCCCTGGGGAATGGTGCTGCGGATGGCCTCGGAGGCGGATTCACTGAGGTCTTTCGGGGGAAGAACCGTGCCCGGGGCAATCGCGTTCACCCGAATGTCCGGGGCCAACTCCACGGCCAGGGACCGGGTGAGTTGGTTCAAGGCCGCCTTGGAGACGCAGTAGGCGGCGTAGCCGGGCTCCGGCTGCTCAGCTGCGATGTCTGTGATGTGGAGGATGAGGCCTCCTCCTGGAAGGGTGCTGGCCCGCAAGCCCTCGGCCAGTCCCTGGGCCAGGAGCAGGGCTGCCCGGCAGTTCAGGGCCAGGGCTGCATCGAAGGCTTCAGCGGTGATTTCGCCAAAGGCGGTTTCCTGGTAGGAGGCTGCATTGTGCACAAGCACATCCACGCCACCCCAGGCCTCGCCCACAGCGCTGGCCACGGCTGCACACCCTTCCACGGTCGTCAGGTCCCCTGCCACTGTGATGGCATCGACCCCCTGGGCGCGCAGATCCACCCCCAGGCGGGCCGCTTCCTCGGTAGAGCGGTGGCAGTGGATGGCCACATCAAATCCCGCCTCGGCCAGGGCCTCGCTGATGGCGCGGCCGATTCGCTGGGCACCTCCGGTGACCAGAGCCTTCACAGCGCACCTCCGGTGACCAGAGCCTTCACAGCGCACCTCCGGGGATCCACTCCACTGAAATGATGGCCAGCTCCCGTTGCCCACGGGGGGTCTTCACCCGCACCGCATCTCCCTCTTCCTTGCCCACAAGGGCGTTGCCGATGGGGGATTTATAGGACAGGTGCCCGGAGTCAATGTCCACCTCGTCTTCGCCGACGATCATGTAGACCTGTTCCTGTCCTATTTCATCCTCCACGGTCACCGTGGCCCCGAAGCGCACCGTGGTGCCGCTCATCCCTTCTGGATCCACTACCTCGATGCTGTCCAGGCGCCGCTTGAGGTACCTCAGGCGCTTGTCGATGGACCGAAGTCGCTTCTTTCCGTAGATGTACTCAGCGTTCTCGGATCGGTCCCCCAGGGAGGCGGCATAGGCCACCTCGCGGGTCACCATAGGCCGCTCCTCCTTGAGCAGACGGTCGAATTCCGCCACCAGCTTTCGATAGCCCTGGGGGGTGATGTAGCTGGGCACGGGGGCGTCCTTCCCATTGTTCCCATGGAAGCTAACCCTTTCCCCGGCTTGCGAGGGGGGGCGGAACGGGTGATTGGGGCCCCCCCCGGAGAGCCCATGCGCGTTCTTGCATTGCTTTGGTTGTGTGCCTGTCAGGGCGGTTCCGTGCCCCTGGGTTCGCAAGGGGTTCATGTGCGTGGGGAGGATGCTGCGGAACGCCTTGAAAAGGCGCTGGGTGCCGTAAAGACCCCCCGGCCCCATGATTCCCTGATGCAAAGCCTCGTGACCGCCAAGGGTCCGATTCTCGTGGATGCACCGGACAAGGTGAGTGGGCTCGAGAACTTGACGCTCGAACCATTGGTGAACGCGGAAAACGAGGCCCTTTGGTGGGGGCGGGATGGCGAGGCGGTGGCGAAGTCCCTGCGGGCTCGCAAGGTGCGGTACGTGCTGTTGCACCGGGCGGTGACTCCTTCGATTGACCGCAACGGTGCCGTGCTGTCTCGCCTGTACCACGATGATTTTCGCCAGTGGTTCACGCTGATTGGCGTGGACGAGCGGCTCCTGATGTACCGGGTCCTGGATGCGCCCTATGCATTCTCGCTCCCCCTGGCGCACCACACGATTCGGCAGATTCGCACCCTGGTAAGAGGGGAGACCGCCCAGGCCTTGCCGGAGCCCAAAGCAGAGGACGGCAAGAAGTGGAACCTCATTCTGGTGGCGCGGCGGCCCGGGGGACGGGAGATCGCTGTGGGGATGTGCTACCGGGAGTCCTATCGGGAGTGTGTGGCCGAGCTGGCCCGGGACCTGGTCCGCTCTTTTCTGGACGCGAAGTTCACCGGAGAGGAGCGCCACCGCCGGAGACTCGGGAAGCTCAACGCGATTGAGAAGCGCTACGGACGGGCCGGCTCGGGCCCGGAGGAAGAAGCGCCGTGAACCCTTTGAAAGCGCTGAACGAATACGGCCAGTCCGTCTGGCTGGACTACATCCGCCGGAATCTCATCGCGACGGGCGAGCTGAAGCGTCTCGTCGAGGAGGACGGCCTGGCGGGCGTCACGTCGAATCCGGCCATCTTCGAGAAGGCCATCACCGGGAGCACGGATTACTCCGAAGACCTGGCCGCCTTGCAGGAACAGGACTTCGACCCCGCGTCGGTCTTCGAGCGGCTGGCCGTCCGGGACATCCAGGACGCCGCCGACGTCTTGAGGCCGCTCTTTGATCGGACAAACCGCCGCGACGGATTCGTCAGCCTGGAGGTCTCCCCGTACAAGGCCAACGAGACCGAGGCCACCATCGAGGAGGCGAGACGGCTCTGGTCGGCCGTCGGGCGCGAGAACCTCATGATCAAGGTCCCGGCCACCCCGGCCGGCCTCCCCGCCATCGAGACGCTCATCGGCGAGGGGATCAACGTCAACGTCACCCTCCTCTTCGCCCAGGAGGCCTACGAGCGGGTCGCGGATGCGTATCTCCGGGGACTCGAATCCCTGATCGCGAAGGGCGAAGACCCGGGCCGCGTGGCGAGCGTCGCCAGCTTCTTCATCAGCCGGATCGACGCCGCGATTGAAGCCATCGTGAAGGCCCGGCTCAAATCCGCCGCCGAACCGGCCGAACGGGAGCTGCTCCAAAGCCTGCCCGGCAAAGTCGCCGTCGCCAACGCCAAGCTCGCCTACCGGCAATACAAAACCCTCTACAGCGGAGACCGCTGGCGGGCCCTAGCGGACCGGGGGGCGAGGACGCAACGCCTCCTGTGGGCCAGCACCAGCGCCAAGAACCCGAGTTACCGGGACGTGATCTACGTCGAGGAGCTCATCGGCCCCGATACGGTGAACACCATTCCGCCGGCCACCCTGGACGCGTTCCGGGATCACGGCCGCCCCCGCGCGAGCCTGGAAGAGGACGTCGACGCCGCACAGGATTCGATGGACCGCCTCGAAGCGGCGGGCATCTCGATGAAAGGCGTCACTGACAAGCTTCTCGAGGACGGCGTGCGGCTCTTCGCCGAGGCCTTCGACAAATTATTGGCCGCGGTGAACAAGCGGTGTCGGATGGTCGTGGACGCCCAGATCAACCGCCAACACCACTCCCTGTCGGAGGCGGACGCCTCGCGGGTCCGGGCGACGCTCGATGACTGGAATCTCACCGGGAAGGTCCTGAGGCTCTGGACGCGGGACGCGACCCTGTGGACGGACTCGGACGAAGGAAACTGGCTCGGGTGGCTCGGCGTCACGGAAGACCAGCTCGCCCACGGCCAACACCTTCGGGACCTGGCCGATGAGGTGAAGGCGGACGGGTTTTCCCACGTGGTCCTGTTGGGGATGGGCGGATCGAGCCTGTGCCCGGAAGTCCTCAGGATGACGTTCGGCCGGATCGAGGGATTCCCCGAGCTGCACGTCCTCGATTCCACCGACCCCGCCCAGGTCAAGGCGCTCGAAGACCGGATCGACCCGGCCAACGCCTTGTTCATCGTGTCCAGCAAGTCGGGGAGCACGCTGGATCCCAACATTTTCAAGCAATACTTCTTCGAGCGGGTCCAAGAGGCCATCGGAGCGGACCGGGCGGGGGACCGGTTCATCGCCGTCACCGATCCCGGCTCGAAGCTCGAGCGGATCGCGGAAGAGGACGGGTTTCGCCACATCTTCCACGGCGACCCGAGCATCGGCGGCCGGTACTCGGCCCTGTCGAACTTCGGGATGGTCCCGGCGGCCGCGATGGGCCTGGACGCACTGAAGCTCCTGGACAGCGCGGACGAAATGGCGGTCTCGTCCTCCTCCTGTCTGCCCGCGGACGAGAATCCCGGCGTGGTCCTGGGGGCGGCCCTGGCCGTCCTGGCCCAGGGGGGGCGGGACAAGGTGACGATCATCGCCTCGCCGGGCATCCGGGCGCTCGGGGCCTGGCTCGAACAGTTGCTCGCCGAGTCCACCGGGAAGGACGGCCGGGGTCTCATCCCCGTGGACCGGGAGCCCCTGGGACCGCCGGACGTTTACGGCGGCGACCGGGTCTTCGTCTACGAGCGGCTGGAATCCGACCCGGACGCCTTCCAGGACGCGGCGGTCTCGGCCATCGAGGAGGCCGGACATCCCGTCATCCGAATCTCCGTCGCCGATCCCCATGACCTGGGGCAGGAGTTTTTCCGCTGGGAGATCGCCACGGCCGTTGCGGGGTCCATTCTCGGAATCAACCCCTTCGATCAGCCGGACGTGGAGGCCGACAAAGTCGCGACCCGGGAGCTGACGGCGGAATACGAGAAGACGGGCGCCCTCCCTCCGGAGACCCCCATCTTCGAAGAGAAAGGCGTCAAGTTGTTCGCGGATGAGCAGAACGCCATCTCGCTATGGACGACGGCGACCTCCCATCGATCCCTCGCCGGCTATCTCGGGGCGCACCTCGACCGGATCGAGGCGGGGGATTACTTCGCGCTTCTGGCGTATATCGAGATGAAGGACGCCCACGAAGAACCGCTCCAGGCGATGCGCCGGGCGGTTCGCGACAAGCGCCGCGCGGCGACCTGTCTGGGGTTCGGCCCGCGCTTCCTCCATTCGACCGGGCAGGCGTACAAAGGAGGTCCGAACACCGGGGTCTTCCTGCAAATCACGTGCGACGACGCGCGGGACCTGCCGGTCCCCGGCCAGCGGTTTACTTTCGGCGCCGTGAAGGCCGCGCAGGCCCGGGGCGACTTCCAGGTCCTGGCCGAGCGGAACCGGCGCGCCCTTCGGATCCACCTGGGTGAAGACACAGCGGCCGGGCTGGAGATTTTGCAAACCGCCATCCTTCAGGCGGCGGGGTAAGACAAAACGGCGGGCCGCCCGGACCCTTTGCGGTCCCGGGCGCGGTCTCTTCCGGAAAGGAGCGGCGACAATGCAGCTGGGCATGGTGGGTCTGGGACGGATGGGGGCCAACATGGTGCGCCGCCTGCTGGGGGGAGGGCATGAGAGCGTCATCTTCGACCTCAATCCCGATAATGTGAAGGCCCTGGCGGCCGAAGGCGCGGCGGGCGCGGACTCCCTGGACGACTTTGTGAGCCGGCTGGCCAAGCCGCGCGCGGCCTGGGTCATGGTCCCCGCCGGGGGGCCGACCGAAGAGACCGTTCAATCCCTGGCCGCCCGCATGGAGCCCGGCGACATCATCATCGACGGCGGCAATTCCTACTACAAGGATGACGTGCGGCGGGCGGCTGCGCTCGACGCCAAAGGCATCCATTATGTGGACGTGGGCACGAGCGGGGGCGTCTGGGGGGTCGAGCGGGGCTACTGCCTCATGATCGGCGGCGGCCCGGAGGCCGTTAAGCGCCTGGACCCGATCTTCAAGACTCTTGCGCCGGGACGCGGGGAGATCGAGCGGACGCCCGGCCGGGAGGCGGGGGCCATGGAAAGCTCCGCCGAGGAGGGATACATCCACTGCGGCCCCGCCGGCGCGGGGCACTTCGCCAAAATGGTCCACAACGGGATCGAGTACGGTCTGATGCAGGCCTACGCGGAGGGCTTCGACATTCTCAGAAACGCCGACTCGGAGCAGCTGCCCGAAGGACACCGCTTCACCCTGAACCTCGCCGACATCGCCGAGGTCTGGCGGCGGGGCAGCGTGGTCGGGTCCTGGCTGCTCGATCTCACGGCCATGGTCCTCGTGGAAGACCCGGGGCTTTCCGGTTACACGGGCTTCGTACAGGACTCCGGCGAAGGCCGCTGGACGGTTATGGCCGCCGTCGAGGAGGCGGTTCCGGCCGATGTCCTCTCCGCGTCCCTCTACACCCGGTTCCGATCCCGCCAGGAGCACACGTTCGCCGAAAAACTGCTCTCGGCCATGCGCCACAAGTTCGGCGGCCACGTCGAGCGCCCATCGGGAGAATAAAGAAGATGCCGCACGGGCGGGAGACGGGCACCGGGGCGGAGCCGGCGGGACAAACGGCCGACCCCTGTATCATGGTGATCTTCGGCGCGTCCGGGGACCTGACCAAGCGGAAGCTCATCCCGGCCCTCTACAACCTTGCGAGCCAGAATCTGCTCTCGGACAACTTCGCCGTCCTTGGTTTCGCCCGGCGCGAGATGAGCACGGAAGAATTTCGGGAAAAGCTCAACGCGGAGGTCCAGGAGTACGCCACCGGCCCGGTAGATCCGGACCTCTGGCGCCGGTGCGTCGAGCGGGTCCACTACTTTTGCGGCGACCTGCGGGAAGCGGACGCTTACGGGCGGCTGCGAAACCTCCTGGCCGAGCTGGACGCGAAGCACAACACCCGGGGAAACATCGTCTACTACCTGGCGACCTCGCCCGATTTCTTCTCTCCGGTGACCCGATGCCTGGGCGACGCCGGGCTGGTCCGCGAGGAGGAGGGCGCCTGGCGGCGCGTCATCTTCGAGAAACCGTTCGGGCGGGACCTCCAATCGGCGAGCGCCCTCAATCAGGACATCCGGCAGGTCCTGGACGAGCGCCAGATCTATCGCATCGACCATTATCTGGGCAAAGAGACCGTCCAGAACATCATGGTCTTCCGGTTTGCCAACGGCATTTTCGAGCCCATCTGGAACCGCCGCTATATCGATCACGTCCAGATCACCGTGGCCGAGCGTTTGGGGGTCGAGCAGCGCGGCGGCTACTACGACGAGTCCGGCGCGCTTCGGGACATGGTGCCAAACCACATCTTTCAACTGATCAGTCTGACGGCCATGGAGCCCCCCATCTCCTTCGAGGCGGATGCCGTCCGGGATGAGCAGGCCAAGATCCTGCGGGCCATCCAGCCCCTGTCCTCCGAAGAGGTGCTCACCCGAATCGTCCGGGGTCAATACGGAGAAGGGACGGTGGACGGAGCGCGTGTCCCCGGCTATCGCGGCGAAGCGCGGGTGCCGGACGGCTCCGACACGGAAACCTACGTGGCGTTGAAACTGTATATCGACAACTGGCGCTGGGCCGGGGTGCCCTTTTACATTCGCACGGGGAAGGGCCTTCCCGTTCGGCACACGGAAATCGCCATCCAATTCAAGCGCGCCCCGTTCACCCTTTTCCAGAAAACCCCGGTCGAGACCCTGACGCCGAACCAGCTCGTCCTGCACCTCCAGCCCGACGAAGGCATCTCCTTGAGCTTCGGGGCCAAGGTGCCCGGACCGATCGTCAACATCGGCACGGTCGACATGAGCTTTCATTACGAGGACCACTTCGGGATCACCTTCAGCACCGGGTACGAGCGGTTGCTTTACGACGGCATGCTCGGGGACGCGACGCTGTTCCAGCGCGCGGACATGGTGGAGGCCGGCTGGTCCGTGGTGGAGCCGATCCTCGACGTATGGAAGGCCCTGCCGCCGCGCGATTTCCCCAACTATCCGGCAGGGGCCTGGGGCCCGAAGGGGGCGGATGAGCTGATGGCGCGGGACGGACGCGAATGGCGGGCTTCCGACGCATGATCCTGGCGGGTGACGTCGGAGGCACGAACGCGAGGCTGGCGATCTACGATGTGGAACGAAGAAAGCTCAAGTCGCTGGCATTGGAGGTGGTTCCCACCCGTCTCTACGAGAGCTTCCAGGAAGTCGCCGCCGGGTTCATGGAAAGACACGCCACACCCGTTGAGCGGGCCTGCTTCGGCGTCCCCGGACCGGTCAAGGGCGGCCGCGCCCACCCTCCGAACCTGGCGTGGGAATTCGATGAAGAACGCCTCGCGGACGATTTGGGGTTGAAGAAAGTCCATCTGGTCAACGACCTCGTCTCCAACGCGTACGGGATCGCCGCGCTCGAAGAGGAAGATTTCGCCCCGCTCAACGCGGGCGAGCCGATCGAGGGCGGCAACAGCGCCCTGATTTCCCCCGGCACCGGCCTCGGCGAGGCCGGACTGCTCTGGCTGGGCGACCACCACCGGCCGTTTCCTTCCGAAGGCGGACACACCGATTTAGCGCCCCGCGATGAGCTCGAAATCGGACTCCTCCAATTCCTCCTCACCCACTTGGAGCACGTCAGTTACGAGACCATCCTTTCCGGCGCCGGCCTCCACCGAATTTATCAGTTCCTCCGCGAGACGGGCCGGGCGGAGGGGCCCGCGTGGCTGGCCGGCCGGATCCAGGCCGAGGACCCCCCCGCCGTCATCTCCACGGTTGCGCTGGAAGGCGGTTCGGAGCTGTGCGTTCGAGCGCTGGACCTGTTTCGTGTCGATCCTTGGAGCGGAAGCCGGGAACCTGGCGCTCAAGGTGTTCGCGACCGGGAGTGTATTCATCGGCGGAGGCATCGCGCCGAAGATCCTTCCCAAGCTGAAGGAGCCGGCGTTCATGAAATCCTTCACCGCCAAGGGAAGGCTGAAGCCGCTGGTCCGCTCGATACCCGTCCATGCCATTTTGAACGACAAAACGGCCCTGTTGGGCGCGGCGCGATATGCCGGGCTGCAAGGCGCACCGCTTGAATAGCGCAGAGAGGGGTCCGGCGGGGACAGGCCCGACCGGGTCGAGTTTGAAAAATGGCCCTCCGGGAGATCTCCCCCCCCCCCTTTTTCCGCAACCCGCGGCAAGCGAAACGGTCATCCATGTCGTCCCTAAAACGAGAGATTGAGATCCTGGACGACCCCGAGGCCATGACCCGTCGGGCGGCGGAGGAATTCGTCCGTCTGGCGGAGGATGCGGTCCGGGCGAAGGGGCGGTTTACGGTCGCCCTCTCGGGCGGGTCCACCCCCAGGGCCCTCTATTCGCTCCTGGCAAGCGGGGGGGCGCCGTATCGGTCCCGCGTCCCTTGGGGGCGGACCCATTTTTTCTGGGGAGATGAACGGCACGTTCCCGACGACC
>JASLXW010000126.1 GCA_030740135.1 Nitrospinota bacterium | reverse complement strand
GGCAACCCAAACACTTGCATCCAGGGACCTCCTCTCTCTCTGTTGGCCCCTGGAACTCTACTCCCTACCCAAGGAGATGTCTCACATCTATCTGAACCTATACACCCGCGTTTCGCGATTGGGCGCGGCCTGTTAGACTGGTGGGCGGCGACGGGAAACGCTTGGCGCCCGGCCGCCTCGGCAAAGAGGCGCCTTGGAATTTCCGGAAGGGGGGGACGGCTCGTGGATTTTGTCATCATCAAGTTTCTTCACGTCGCATCCGCGGGGATCGCGATGGGCGGGGTTACGTTTGCGCTCTGGGCGCTCATGCCCTCCATGGGGGGAATCGACCCCGAGACGGCGGGAAAGCTGATGGGCGAGGTCGTCCGCCTGTTCGGCCGGATGATCTGGATAGTCATCGCCCTGCTCGTCCTGACGGGCATCTGGATGATCGTCGTGGTCGCCGCGGCCGGCGTCCCCCAGCCGCTCTATCACTCCATCCTGGGGATCAAGGTCATTCTCGCGCTGGCGATCTTCTTCATCGCCTACGGCGTCCTGGCGCCCGTCAAGGCCCTGGAATCGATGAGACAGAACCGGAAACGCTGGATGGTCATCAACATCCACCTGATCGCCGTCGTTTTCTTTCTGGGGGTCTGGCTGGGACGGATTTAGGAAAAATCTTCAGGAGACATCCTTCGCCCACGGGCCGGTTGACTCGGGAAGGTCCTTGAAGACGGTCATGGTCTACGGCCCGCGGGACAAGGCGGAGCCGGACGTGATCATGCGGATCCTCTCGGCCTCCTATCGGTTCGCCCTCGGCAATTAGGATCGCGGGCGGGGGACCTGTTTCTTCTTGGAAAGGGGAGTGCGGATGCCTTTGAAATCCTCTCGCGGCGGGCCGCGGGATGAGTTGGGGGTTTTTGTCGTCACCGACTGCGAGGCCGACGACACGCTGGTCCACACCGTCGTGGGTCACCAGAAGATCCTGAAAAACGAGGCCGAATACCCGGGCGAGGGAACGGACCGGGATGATCCCGAGCGGATCGGCGGGGACCAGGTGTTCTACGTGGACGAGCCTCCGATCCTCGGCGGGGAGGGAAAGCACCCGCAGCCCCTGACGTACGTCGCGGGCGGGATCGGCGCCTGACTCCTCACCCAGGTGAAGCGGTTCGCTTCCATGATGAAGATCGAGCTGAGGATCGCCCGGGTGCGGGTGGAGATGGAATATTTCCGCAGCGGCTCCGTCCTGCGGGGCGACGTGCAATCCGGATGCAGAGAAGTCCGCACACGCTTCGAGATTGAATCGGACGCGCCCGAAGAGAAGCTTCGCCTCCTCGTCCAAAACGCCAAAGGCGGGTGCTTCGCCGAGAGCATGGTCCGGACGGCCGTTCCCCTGAAAAGCGTCATCACCGTGAACGGCGTGGAGATGGATCCCCCGGGGAACGCTTGAGGATTGTCGATTTCCGACCCGGTTGCGACAGGGAGACGTCCTTGAAAACGCCGCTCCCTCTCCTGAAATGAAATCCCGTCCGGGAGGACCGATCCGCCAATCCGTGCAATGGGGGGCCCTTAAACATGTCCAACCGGGTTGAATCATTGATCCGGCGATAGAGCGGGGAATATGGCGATGACGGAAGACTTACCCGCCCGGTTGCGGGAATTCATTCCCGCCGAGCGCGTCCTTGAAGCCCTCGAGGAGCGCATCACGTACGCCAGGGACGGCACGCAACGGGCGGAGTCCCTGCCGGACGTCGTTGTGCGGGCCTCCTCGGCCGAGGAGGTGGAGGCCGCCGTCGCCTTCGCGCATGAGCATCAGGTCCCCATCACGCCGCGCGGAGCCGGGACCAGCACCACGGGCGGGGCGATTCCCGTGATGAAGGGAATCGTTCTCGACCTCACGGCGATGAACCGGATCAAGGAGATCGACGCGGACAACCTCGTGTCCGTCGTCGAGCCCGGCGTGGTGACGGGACAGTTCCACGCCGAGGTCGAGAAGCTCGGACTCTTCTATCCCCCGGACCCGGCCAGCAGGGCGGCGTGCACGCTGGGCGGGAACGCGGCCATGTGCGCCGGCGGACCTCGGGGGGTGAAGTACGGGGTGACGAAGGACTACATCATCGGATTGGAGGCCGTCACGCCGGCCTTCGGCCGAATCCGCACGGGCGTCCGGACGGTGAAGGGCGTCGTCGGCTACGACCTTACGAAACTCCTCGTGGGCTCGGAGGGGACCCTCGGCGTCATCACCGAGATGACCCTGCGGCTCATCCCGAAACCCGAAGCCACGGGGACGATGATGGCGGCCTTCCCCGACCCGGCGGCCGCCTCCGAGACGGTCTCGCGGATCATCGCCTCCCGCATCATCCCCTCGATGTTGGAGTTTCTGGACCAGCAGTGCATCCGGGCGGCGGAAAATCAACTCCACGCTGGCCTGCCGGTGGATTCGCGGGCCCTGCTGCTCATCCAGGTGGACGGCCCCCGCGATTCCATCCCGCCGCAGCTCGACCGCATTCGCGACCTCTGCCGCGAAAAGGGGGCCGACCTCATCCGCATCGCCGAAAACGCCGAGGAAGCGGCGACATTGATGGCGGTGCGCACCAGTCTGGCCAACGCCATCCTCCAAATCGAGCCCACGAAGATCAACGAGGACATCACCGTCCCCCGCTCCCGCATCCCCGAAATGATGAGAAAGCTCCAGGAGATCGGCGAGCGGCGCGGCCACCTGATTATCACCTTCGGCCATGCGGGCGACGGAAACCTGCACGTGAACGTGATGACGGATGAGCGCGATCCCGCGCGGATGGCCAGCGCATTGGAGGCGGTCCGGGACATCTTCGTCGCGACGGTCGAGATGAATGGGACGCTCTCGGGAGAGCACGGCATCGGCATCACCAAGTCGGAGTTTCTTCCCTTGGAGCAATCGCCCGAGCTCATCGAGCTTCAAAAGCAAATCAAGGCGGTCTTCGACCCCCGCAACGTCATGAACCCCGGCAAGATTTTCTGGCCCGTGAAACACTGAAGAGACCGCTGAGGCCTCTCCCCGGCCTCGCCGAGAATAATCATCCCGCGCCGGCGGCCCGCCGAATTTGTCGCTCCCGCAACGCAAATCAAAACCGTCCGCGGCCTCCGCCGTCGCCGTGCGACGTCCGAATTTCAGCGGGTCCCAAGTCATCCAGATGCTTCTTGACGTGACTTTCCCTCTGCCGGAGAATAGGGGCCAATGAATCTCCTGAAAAAAAACTGCAGATAGGAGGGCATGCGGTGAGTGCACACGTCAAAGTCGCTTGGGCGGTGGCCGGAGTCCTGGCGATTTCCTTGGCGGTTGTCGGATCCCGGTCCGCATCACGCTCCGGCGATTTCGAGAAGCAGGTGTCGGGTTTGGAGGCGAAGCTGAATACGGAGGCTGTCAAATCAAAAAGCCGGGCGGACGAGCTGAAAACCCTCCGGGAGCGTCTGGACTCGCGTGAGACCGAGAACCGCAGCTTGGCCGGGGCCCTGGAAGCCGCCCGCAAAAACGTTTCCCGCCTTGAGGAAGAGAGCGCAAAGCAGGCCGCCTCCCTCGAAGCACGCCGGAAAGATCTCTCCGAGGCGGGAGCAAAGGTGAAGGCCACCTCCTCCTGGCTGAAAATCCGCGAGTCGGAGCTGGCGCAAGCGAACCGTCATGCCGCGGCGAGCGAGTCCGCGCAGAAATCAATCGTGGAGATGCTTCAGGCCTTCTTGCGGAGCTCCGACAACTCCCTGGCGATATCCCGAACGGCCCTGGCCAAGGTCAACCGGGAAGCCGGCGAGCTGCGCAAAAGCAACGCGGCCGTCAGGGAGGAGTTGAGCGCGAAAACCGCCGAGATCGGCGCGCGCGCCGCCGCCGCCGCGAAGGCCGCCGCCGTCCTTGACGACGCCAAGCGGGAAATCGCCGTGTTGCAAAAACAAATCGCCGCGCTGCGAAAGCAGAGGGCCAAGTAAAGCAAACGGGTTTCGGCCGGCGCGCAAGCCGCCCTCGACGAAAAGGAGGGTTCCCAACCCCGGGGGGTTCCCAACCCTGGGGGGGTTCCCAACCCGCGGGAAGGGCCGCGGGGACACCCCTCGCCGGAGGATGGATTTCAGGGCGCGCCCTGACCTAGGCCGAAGGACTCCTCCCTGTCGATACCAGCGCTTGGAATGTTTGAGGGATACTCGGGTTACGCGATCATTCCCGCCAGAGCGGCGGAAAATCGGGCCGCCTGCGCGTTGGTCGGGAACACCCTAACGCCCGCCCCCCGCAGCGCGGCCTCCTGAACGGAGAGCGTCTGGGGGTCGCCTTCGGTTCCGCACACGGACACCGCAACCGCTAGCGCCCGCCCCGCCTTCGCCGCGATTTTCACGGCCTCCCGGACGGCGGCGGCCGCCGAGCCCGCCGGGTCCTCATGCGCCCCGTGGCCGAGCACAACGTCCAGCAGCAGGACAGCCGTTTCCGGATCTTCGGCCTCGCGAAGGATCCGCTCGTTCCGCATCCCCGGGTCAATCATCGGGTGCGGGCGCCCCCGCGTAAAAAAGTCCTCCCCCAGGTCAACCACCGTGTGCCCGACGCTCCGGTTCGGGTCGGCCAATCGAAGGGATTCTTCCAGGGCGAGGTTGGAGTGGATTCGCTCCAAGCGCTCCCCGAGGATGAGCATCGCTTCGTCGCAGAGGGTCCCTCCGGAAAAAAGCCCGCGGATGAACCGCTGACCGGGGGCGAGCCGACACCGCTCCTCTTCGATCCAGGGCGTCCACTCCGCGGCTGCCTCCGCCCCGCCCGATGGGGGGCGTTCTCCGCAAGCGAGGGCGACGGCCGCCCGGGCCGCTTCTTCAAGGTTCCCCGCCGCATGAACCCCGGTCCCGGCGGCGGCGTCCGCGTCCCCCCCCAGAAAGATCCCCACGGCAGGCTTCCCGGTTTCCGACGCCGCCTCGAGAACCCGTTTCATGACCTCGGGGTCCGGCGGTTTGGAGACAAGGAGCAGCACCTTCGTCGCCTCGTCTTCCCCGAGCATCCGGATCCCCCTCAGCATCGTCCGGCCGCCGACGGCCCGGGAGAGGTCGCGGCCCCCGGTCCCGATGGCGTGGCTGACGCCGGAGCCGAGCCGGTCGATGAGGACCGAGACGGCCTGAATCCCCGTCCCCGAGGCGCCGACGATCCCCACCGGGCCGGTCGAGACCACGTTGGCGAACGCCAGGGCCTTGCCGCCGATGAGGGCCGTTCCGCAGTCAGGCCCCATGAGGAGGAGGCCTTTCTCGTCCGCGAGGCGCTTCAGGCGGATTTCGTCCTCGACGGATACGTTGTCGCTGAAGACCATGCAATGGAGGCCGGCGTTCAGCGCCGCTTCGGCCTCCCGACGCACGTTGGGTCCGGGAACGGAAATCAGGACGAGATTGGCGTCGGGCCGCCGGTCGAGGGCCGAGCGCAGCGTCCGGGGGCGCGCGTCGTCCTCCCCGTTCGAGGCAATTGCCGACGAAAGCATCGCCTCCATCGCGTCGAGGGCCGCCTCGGCGGCCTCGGCGGCGTCCGCGCGCGCCGCCAGAATCAGATCGTTGGGAGAGGCGTCCGCCGCAACGGCCGGGTCAAACCCGGCGCCCGCGAGATTGTCCAGGTTGGTCTCGGTCGCCATGACGGCGACGGCGACCTCCACGCCGGAGCGCTCGCTCCCGGCGGCGGAGATCCGCATGAGCTTGACGGAATCCTGATACGCGCCCGCTTGGACGCGGAAGGCTACGGCCACGTTGATTTCCTTCCTTGGGCATTTCCCCGAGGGAAGCCGCCCGCCGGCCTGTCAGAACTCCGCCACCACCCGGCCGGAGATCTCCCGGTTGAGGAGTTTCTCGTGGATGGCCTCGATCTCCTCCAGGGCGACGACATCCGTGATGACGGGTTGGATCCGGCCCCGCCGGACGGTCTCGAGGGTGGCTTCGATCTCCGACAGGTTGGCGTAGCGGGAGCCGTGGATCTCCAGCATCTTCTCCAGGACGGCCCCCGGATTCACGGTGAAGTCGGGGGATTTGCCGAAGACGTGCTTCGGGTTGGCGCCGACGATGACGAGGCGGCCCATTTTGCCGAGGCTCGCCATGCAGGCCTCCAGCGTGACCCGGTTGGCCACATAGTCAATGGCGGAATCGGCCCCCTGTCCGTCCGTGAGCCGGAGGACTTCGTCCGGGATGGATTGCCGCCCGGAGAGGATGACCTCGTCGGCCCCGTGCCGCTTGGCGAATTCGAGCTTCTCTTCGCTGATGTCGGCCGCGATGACGCGCCCGCCCATGAGCTTGGCCATCTGGACGGCGTGAACGCCCACGCCCCCGGCCGCGCCGACGATGAGGACGTTGTCCCCCGGGCCGACTTTCGCCTCTTCCCGGCAGTTGTGATACGGCGTGCAAATGGCGTCCGCGGCGATGGAAGCGTCCCGATAGGACACGCCTTCGGGGATCTTGATGAGGTTGCGGGCCCGCAGCGTCGCGTACTCCGCGTAGCCCCCGTCGCACGCCATCCCGACGTACCCCTCCCAGTTCTCGCAGAGGGTCTCTTTTCCTCTCCGGCAGAACTTGCAGTTTCCGCACGTCAGGTAGAAATGACACGTCACCCGGTCGCCCGGCTGTAGGTGGGCGACGCCCTCGCCGACTTCCACGACGTCGCCGGCGATCTCGTGGCCGGGGATGCGGGGAAGCTCGGTGACGAGCTCCGCCGTGGCCTTCATGATGGCCACGGTGAGGCCCACGCCCGTCGCCTTCATCTTGACCAACGCTTCGCCGAATCCCGGCGGACGCGGCTCGCGCTCCGCCAGGACGACCGGCCCGCCAAGTTCGTGAAGCACCATCGCTCTCATGGGTCAAGTTCCCTCGAAGATGCGGGTTGATCTATGCTTGGAGCCGCGCGGCTCAGGCCGCCGGGAAATCTTACCAAAGTTTGCGGCGAATTGCCGAGGGGGGCGCTTGCGCGTCGGCCAGGCTGCGAATGGAAGTGCTCGTGTTGATGAGAACGTCGTTGGCGCACGCCAAGCCTGAGTCGATCGGTTTGGCACTCCTGCGCCAAAACCGGACGCCCTGTGTCCGTCCCCCGCTTTCCAACCCAACCGGAGGGTTCCGATGTTCAAGGAAATCGTCGACCTGTCCAACGAGATCTTCGACGGCATGACGTGCTACGGCAGTCCCAAGACAACGTTCTGGAAGTGGTATTCCCACGAGGAGACGGCGAAAAAGTTCGGGGGCCGGGCCTCGCTGGAGGGTCACTGCTTTTTCGCCACCGAGCACCTGGGCACCCACCTGGACGCGCCTTACCACTTCAACCCCAAAGGGAAAAAGATCGCGGAGATCCCCATCGAGGAGGTCATCCTGCCGGGACACGCGGTGGACATGTCGCACAAGGGGGAGTGGGAGGCGATCACGGGCGAAGACCTGGAGGCCGGCTGCCTGAAGGCGGGCTTCCGGGTGAGGCCGGGGGACGCGGTTCTGGTCTACACGGGCTGGGGAGAGAAGTTCGACGACCCGGAGAAGGCCGTCCCGCGCCCCTATCTGGACGCCGGTGCGGCGGACTGGGTGCTGGAGCGGGGACTGCGGCTGATCGGCGTGGATCTGGTCAGTGTCGAGGCCCCCGAGATCACCCCCGAGGACCGGCCCGTCCACATGAAAATCTGCGGCAGCAACCGGGTGTATATGGTCGAGATGCTCAGAAACGTCGGGGAGCTGCTCGGCAAGGATTTCTGGTTCTTCGCGGTTCCCATCAAGATCAAACACGGCACGGGCGCGCCTTGCCGGGCGTTCGCGGGGATCTCGTAGCGGCCCCCCTTCGGGTTTCGCCAAGACAGGACGAACTCCGGCCTGCCCGACGGGTGCGCCGAAATCACCCCGTCATCGGGGCGCCCCCCGCTGAGAGGGGTGCGACGAAAAATCAGTGGGTGGTGAGAAAAACGGGCTAAACCGAAACTTTCAGGCTGGCTTGCGGCTGCTTCTGAACGAGGATCTCACGGACGTTGTTTCTCATCATATAAAATTTCAGGACCTTGAAACCCGAGAACAGGCTCATGATCTCGCCATTTTCATAGCTGTACCGCTCCAGTTTTCTTCCCTTGTCCGAGATGGGCTCCAGGCGGTTCTGCTCCCGAATCATGAATCCGCGGTGATTCTCAACAACCTCGGCCTCGCCTTTCATCCTGAACATGGAGAGGATCACCCCTCCCTCATCCAGGGCCAATGAGATCCGCCGAACCAGCTCCGTGGTCCAGATCAAGGGAAGCTTGTCCAAGACATCCCAACAAAGGATCCCGCTTAACGAACCCGGCTCGTAGTTCAATTGCTGAAGAATATCTTCAATCGGATTCGGTCGGTCGTTCTCCGCCTCCTCATCTTCGGAGCCGTTGGCCATGGTCTCTTCGACCGCTTCCCGGTATTCCTGAAGAAGGTCGTAGGCGTACAGCTTCCAACCCTTTTCTCCATAGAAGGAGACATTGCAGTTCGTGACCGGCCCGAGGTCGAGAATCGAGGGGCGGTCCACGCGGTCGAGCGATTCCAGGAAGGGACCGATCACCTTGGAGGTCCAGAATCCTGTTTCTTCCTCCTCCGCGCCGGACAACTCACCGTTTTCCGGAACTTCCTCGTCGACCAGCTTTTTCCAGAGAAAGAGCTCGTTGGTGATCTTATCGTTCCAGCCGTGGGTATTCTTGCGGCGTCCCAAAGACAAGCCTCAACCTCCTCCGTCCCTTTGAGTAGGCGCATCCCCCATTCGGTGTAAGACAGGACTTTCCGCAAAGGTGAATTTTGCGATTGGGAGGAGAATCGGCCGCGCCTCCTTCAAGAACCCTTCTGCGCGGCGACATCTTCCCTCTCGCGATTCTGAGGGGTCTCCTCGTTCTTGCGCTTCGAGGAAGCGGATGGAGGGAATCCGGAAGATGAGCCGTCTCCGCTGGACATATCCACGGAGCCCTTGAACTTCGCGCCATCGGCTATGGTCACGCGGGGAGAGCGGATATCGCCGGTCAATGTGCCGGATTCAGAAAGCTCGGCCCTTTCTTTTGCGTAGAGATTCCCTTCCATCCGGCCGATAATCGTCACCGTGTTCGCAACGACCTCGGCCGCGATGTTTCCGGTCTCGCCGACCGTGAGATGATGCCCTTCCAAGGCGATTTTTCCCTCGACCCGGCCTTCAATGGTGAGGTCTTCCCCGCCGCTCAACTCCCCTCGAACTACGATGGTCTTGCCAATCTTCGCTTGAAAATCGGTCTGCCGGGACGCGGGCTCAATGGGAGAGGAATTCGTCTCACCGGGGGTCACTACCGGCTCGGTGGACGGCTCAGATGCCTTCTCTCGGCTGGAAGATTTCGACCACATGCCGCTCTCTCCTCATTCTAAAGCTTCAAAGATCCAGCCACCGGCAACCCGCAGGGACATCCCAACCATGAAAAACTTACAATCATGCGAAGCATCAATATATCATTCACGCAAAGGCAATGCAATGTATGGGTTCAAGACCTATGAGACACGGGGGCCGTTTTTTTGAATGTCTCCAGGGCCTGGTCGGGCGTCAGGTAGTCCAGGTTCTGGTGAGGTCGAATATGATTATAGATCTGCTCCCACTCGCGCAGCCGG
>JASLXW010000125.1 GCA_030740135.1 Nitrospinota bacterium | reverse complement strand
CATTCTAACATTTCGGAAAATGGGTCTGAGACGAGAACGGAAGTCAAGTGAACAATTGCGTTTGTGCGCATCGCTGGGGGCGTTGCTTGAGCCTGCAATTCAATAAGAGGTGGGTATCCAACCTTTAATTTTCAACCCCTCGATACGCGACGAGTCAAGAACCTGGTGATCGCGGTCGCGTGAAGTCCTGGTTCCGCACCCTCCCCTGTCTTTGCGGCTATAATTTCAAAGGGAATTATGGAAGATTTTGCGCCCACTGGGCGATAGCGGTCGCGTGGGCGTGGGCCGCAATATCATGATGTCGCGTCCCGCGGGTCAATCCGGCAGGGCGGCGGATCAAGAATGATACGTTGAAGCATCTAATGTTTCTGAGTTTATCCACATGTTGTGGCAAACTTGTGGATAATTCCCTAGATATTGAAGCAGGTTCTCGCTTTGGTATTCGTTATGCCTAAATCTTCTCAAGCGGTTGCTCATCCGTCGAATAGGAGCCGCCGATCAAAACTGAAACGGGCATTGACCAAGATTTCAAGGGTTTATGGGAATCCAGCGTGGTCCCAGGATGAATCGGCGGACGGCCGGGATGTCCTGAGCGCCCTCATCCTGACGATCCTCTCCCAGGCCACGACGGACGGGAATCGGGATGTCGCCTTCGCGCGCCTCCGGCGGCGCTTCCCCACGTGGGAGAAGGTCCTCAAGGCCGACGTAAAGAAGGTCGAGGAGGCCATTCGGCCGGGCGGCCTCAGCCGGCAGAAGAGTGTCCGGATACAGGCGCTCCTGGCCTGGCTCAAGGAGACCCAAGGGGGCCTTTCCGCCGAGTTCCTCCGCGACCTGGATCTCCCCGAGGCCAAGGACCAGCTGGGACACCTGCGAGGGATCGGCGTCAAGACGCTCAGCGTGGTCCTCATGTTCACCTGCGGGCGGGACGTGTTCCCGGTGGACACACACGTCCATCGCGTCTGCCGGCGGCTCGGCCTGATCGATGAGAGGTGCTCCGCCGAGAAGGCCCACGCGGAGATGGCGAATCTCCTGAGACCCGGCGAGAGCTATGCGGCGCACGTGAATTTCTGGAAGTTCGGCAAGTTCATCTGCCGGGCCCGACAGCCCAATTGCGACAAGTGCCCGCTTGTGAAAGACTGTGTCTATCCTGAGAAGAATTTCTCCAGGACGAGGTAAAGGCCAGGGGGGCGCTATTTGAAAACCGCCCCCCCTGGACCCCTCCCAGGGGTTGGGAACCCCCCCCGGGAAAACTTTTCGCGGCCAAGCCTAAGGCTTGGCCTTGCCCGCGCTTGGGAGGAGTCGATCCACAGTTCGCCTGTCAGGCGCGGCCCCAACCTGGGTGACGAATCCGATTGCTGCGATGGAGGGCCGCTCGTAGGGCGGCCCTCCATCGCAGCAATCGAAAGTTTTCGAGGGGGGAATTGGGGGGGCAGTTTTCAAAATGTCCCCCCAAGGTCTTAACCAGAATAAGGTTTTGATCTGTGAATAATACAGAGAAACCGCGGAAAGGTCAGATTGCCCTGGTGAGCGCGGGTCATTTGATCAACGACACGTACATGGGTTTCATCGCCGTCCTCTTGCCGTTCTTCGTTACCCGGTGGGAGATTTCCCTGACCGAGGCGGGCGGCCTGGTGACCGCGTTTCTTTCAGCCTCATATTTCGGCCAGCCGGTGTTCGGATGGTTTTCCGACCGGTTGGACGGAAGGCCCCTCCTGGCCGGCGGGCCTTTCGTGAGCGCCTGTTTCATTGGAACGCTGGGGGTGCTTCCGTCCTACGGATGGGCGATTCCGTGGGTGATCCTCGCGGGCGTTGGCTCGGCGGCCTTCCACCCCCCAGCCGCCGGCGTCGCCCACGGGGCCGGCGGCGATCGGCGCGCCCTGGGGATGTCGATCTTCCTCATGGCGGGGTTTCTCGGCGTCGCCCTGGGTCCGATTGAAATTCTGGCCGTCGTCACGCGCTTCGGATTGAAATCCTCCGGCCTCACCGTGATCCCCGGGATGTCGTTTCCTTCCTGCTGTTCAAGTACGCCGATTTCCGCGCGGCGCCGAAAACGGCGGAGGACCGCTCATCTCAATATTCCGACCTGGCCCGGGCCCGGGGAGCGTTGTCGGGACTTTGGGCGATTGTTGTTTTGAGAAACTTCACCTGCGCGGCTTTCTCAAGCTTTCTCCCACTGATGTTGCAAGAGCGCGGCCTGTCGGCGTGGGCGGGCGGGGCGGCCCTTTCGGTCTTTTTGGCCATGGGCGCGGTGGGAGGCGTACTGGGGGGTTATCTCTCCGACCGCTTCGATCGGAGGTCCATCATCGCCTTGACCATGGTCGCGGCCACGATCCTGCTGGGTCTTTTTCTTGGAACGAGCGGCCCGTCGCGGATGGTTTTTCTGATGTTCGGCGGGTTCTTCTTGATGATGTCGGGTCCCATCAACCTGGTGATGTCCCAGGAGATGTTTCCGGGACATGTCAGCTTGATGGCCAGCTTGATGATGGGTTTCGCGTATGGCGTGGGAAGCGTTGGGGTCGTCGTCGGGGCGATAGCGGACCGGCTCGGCATTCCGGCGACGCTGGCCGGGGCGGCTGCGGCCCCCCTCATCGCCGCGTGGCTGAGGCGCCGATTGCCGAGAGATTCCGCCTTGCCGAAAAGACCCATATCGGCGGCCCACCCTTTGAGTCCGTGATCCGGCGGAGGCCGTTCCGCATGGCGCGGTGTAGCGTAGGAGACGGGTCCCCGGGTTCCGGGGTCTGGAGGGTGTGTCGCGCGTCAAGCTTCGCCGTTTCTCAACGTTGATGGAGACGCCGTTTTGAACGACGCCGGGAGGACGGATTCGGCGGAAATCAAGAAAGGACAGGCGGCCGTTGTGGCGGCGGGCCACCTGATCAATGACACCTACGGGGGCTTCATCGCCCCGCTTCTTCCGTATTTCGTGGTGCGTTGGGGGCTCTCGCTGGCCGAGGCGGGCGTCTTGGTCACGGCGTTCTTCACGGTCGCGAATTTCGCCCAACCCGTTTTCGGCTGGTTGACGGACCGCCGCGGCGGCCGGTGGTTCCTGAGCGGCGGCGTCTTTGTGGCCGCGATATTCCTCGGCAGCCTGGGTGCGGCGCCCTCATTCCGGTTGGCGGTTCCCTGGGTCGTCATCGGCGCCGTCGGCGCGGCGGCTTTTCACCCTCCGGCGGCGCGCCTGGCGAGACGCGCGGGGGGGAGGAGGGGGAGCCTCGTCACTTCGATCTTTCTCCAGTCCGGATTCCTGGGGATGGCTTTGGGGCCTTTGGAGATCCTGGCCGTCGTCGAGCGATTCGGTCTGAAGTCCTCCTACCTGTCCGCCGTGCCCGGGGTCCTGATCGCCTGCCTTCTTTTCAAGTGCGCGTCTCACCCGAAGGACGAGCCAAACGCCCGGCGTGAAAACCCGCCCACGCTCTCGGCATTTGTCCGAACCTGGCCGTCGTTGTCCACCCTGTGGACGGTTGTGGTTTTGCGGTCGGTCACGAACAACGCCTTCGCGGGATTTCTTCCTCTTCTGATGGTGGATCGGGGCGTTTCAAGGTTCATGGGCGGGACGGCCCTGACGGTCTATCTCGTCGCCGGCGCCTTCGGCGGGCTTGTCGGCGGTTGCCTGTGCGACCGGCGAAATCGGCGGCGCCTCATTTGTATGAGCTTGTTCCTGGGCGTTGTTTTTTTGTGGGGATTCCTCCTCGCGCAGGGGATGCTTTCGCTGGCGTTGCTGCTGGTCGGCGGAGGGCTCCTCATGCTTTCCGGTCCCATCAACCTGGTGATGGCCCAGGAGCTTCACCCGGAGCAGACCGGTCTGGTGTCCAGTCTGATGATGGGCGGGGCCTACGGAACGGGCAGCCTGGTGCTGGTCGCGGTGGGCGCCGTCGCGGACCAGGTCGGCATGCACGCGACCCTGGCCGGTGTAACGGCGATTGGCCTCATCGCCTCGTATTTGAGCCTCCGTTTGCCCAAGGAAAGCGGTCCCCCCCGGTCGGTGATTTCCGCGGGGGAGAATCTGAGCCCCGGGCTGGATAGCTGAATGATTCCTTAGATTTACGGCGAAAATCCTCCTCGAGTTCTCGTTTTTCAATTCAAAGATACGAGGGATTGGTCTTCAGCCAGTTGGCTGGCGGACCCGTTTGGTTTTTCGCCCCGAATTCCCAATAAAATCAGCCAAATTCGTCCCCCACGCACGATCTGGAATATTGACACGGCGCGGTGGAGATTTGGTACTGGTTTTGCAATCGATACCCATAGGGCTGAAATGCGTTTTGTCCGGTTCGTGACCTGAAAGGGAAAAAGATGGAGCGGAGATTCATCGAGGGCCAAACGGTCGACCTCAGCATCCCCAATGGAGAGGGAGCCTCGGCCCACACGACTTCGGTGCTCAATGTCTCGGGAGAGGAGATCGTTCTGCGGAGGCCGCCGACGCTGAATGGCGGCGACCAAGGAGGGGTTGTGGTGGAATTTCGCCCCGAGGGCGATCAAGAGCCGCCCGAGCGCGGTGAGATCGAATTCGATTCCAACCCGCGGATTCTGAAGCTCCGACGTCTGGAACAGTCCGAAGACGGCGTTCAAAGGAGGGAAATGCTGCGAAAGGCGGATGAATTTCCCATTCGATTCCGATTCATTTCCTTCTCGGAGCACAGCAGCCGGAAGATTCACCTTGAATTGACTGCGGGGGGTTCCTCCGCTTCGAGGGCCGGCCAATCCACGCGATCCGCCGAAGAGATGAGCGAATCCGAATCCCTGATGCTCGGCTGTCTTCAGGAAATGAACCACAAGTTCGACCGGCTTGTCGAGCTCATGACCCGGCGCGTGGAGGATGAGACCTTGATGGGCGCGGGCGTGATTTGCGACATCAGCGGCTCCGGATTGCGGTTCCGGACGGACCGGCCCCCGGGAAAAGACTCCTATGTGGAAATTCAGTTCGATTTCCCCGGACAGCGGCAAGGCCCGGTGGCGGCGCTTGGAGAGATCATGCGCGCTCAGAAAGACGCGGGCCCCGATGGGACCCCCTGTTGGATTCTGGCCGTCCACTTCACGGCGGTCACGGAGTCCGACCGGGACCGGATTGTGGCCCACGTCCTGATCCGGCAGCGGGCCGAGATCAAAAACCCGTAGCCGATTGCGTTTGCCTCACCCGCCCGGCGCCCGCCGGACGGACCCTCCACTCAATTCCGGGCAAAGCTTCGAGATCCCCCCCCTCCCCCCCCCAAGTCGGTTAGAGCGCGAACCCTTCTTCTTCCTACTCCGTCTAAACCATGCAAGAGAGGGGTCTCCGGATCCCTGGGCGGTCATGAAAGGGTCCGGCTGATCTATTTCTATTTTGGACTCATCCACGAGACCGTACTGCCGATAAGAAAAGATAGAAGAACCGAGTAAGCTGTTTTCTTAAGGGAGGTCCAGGCCATGACACGATTAGCCCTCTTAACAGCCATCACCTGGTTTCTGGTCGGATGCGCCGGCCTCCCGACCCCTCAGTCGTCCACCCCCGCGGCATCCATCGCCGACATGCGCGACGGCCACTATGACAACAACACCTTCCTGGTCAGGCCGAGGGAAATGAGCCTGAGCCGGGTGATTGAATCCTTGTACCGGGTTCGCACGGAGGTGGAGTTTCGGCTGAATGAGGACGGCCGGAAATTGAAAAAAGCATGGAAGGCACGGCCGTTGCCTTGTTCGGGAAATACCTGTTGACGGTTGAGCACGTTGTTTCGCTCGAAAAATCCACCGTTACCACGCCGGTGGGCAGGGTCACCCTTGCCGCGACGAAGATCGCCGAGCGGACGTTTCTTGAATACCGGGGCAAGCGCTACCCGTTGGAGCGTCTGGTGTCCGATAAGGACGTCGATGTGGCCCTCTTTCGGCTTCCTCCGGACCTGTATTTGAAGTCCTTTCCCTATCGCATCGGAAACAGCGACCACCTGGAGGTGGGGAATTACATCTACCTGATCGGCAATCCGATGAATTTCGGGATCAATGTGCGAGAGGGCATCGTCAGCTCGCTGAACGCGCCCCGGGTGATCACGAAAGTGGATCCCATCGCCGCGAACGCATTCATGGTTTCCAACGGCCTGAACCCGGGAGACAGCGGAACCCCCGTTATCGCCATCCGCGACGGAAGTTATGAATTGGTGGAGTTGTCCCAGGGTTCTTTCATCCGCTCTCAGCGGCTTGGTTGGGTGATCCGGATCAACACCGTTCTCCAGCGCATCCGGTCCTCTTTGGGGTCCAATCCGCCGCCTTGAGCCGTCCGTAAACCGCGCTCCCCCGACCCGCCGCCCCAACCGAGCCCTCACCGCACGTCGGGATAAAGCCGCTTCAACTTCGCCGGAGAGATTCCGCACAGGTAACCCAGGGCGATGGCCCACATCACGAAAATCGTTCTCCACGGCCCCTGGCGCTCCCACCGCCGGGCCGAGGTGACGATGGGCGACTTCAGGATCTTCACGCGCCCCGACTTCCGCATCCGCGAAGTGAAATCCGCGTCCTCCAGGATCTCCATTTCCCGGAATCCGCCCAATGTCTCGAAAACCTCCCGCCGCACGAAGGGGGCCTGGTCTCCGTAGATCACCCCGAGCCACCGGACCCGCAGGTTGGACATGAAAGAGATCAGCCGATAGAGAAAACCCCCTCGATCGAGGCCGTGGCGAAACGCGCCGCCGGAACAACTCGGGTCCGCCAGCGACTCGCGGATGAGCGAAAACGCGTCGGGGGGCAGACGGGTGTCGGCGTGTATGAAGAGCAGGACGTTCCCGCGCGCGGCCCGGGCGCCCGCGTTCATCTGGACGGCCCGGCCGCGCGGCGCGGAGAGGACGCGGGCAAAGGGACGCGCCCGTTCGGCGGTCCCGTCCACGCTTCCCCCGTCCGCCACGATTACTTCGAAGCGGCCGGCGTCCGGATGCGAGGAGAGGGTCCGAAGCGCTTTTTCAATGGTCGATTCCTCGTTCAGCGTCGGGATGATCACGGAAATTTCCGGAGGCGGAACCTCAGAGGGTCGGGTCATCCTGTCTCCCTTGGACATGTCGGGTCAGGACCATTTTTTCAAGAACTCCTTGAAGCGTTTGCAGATGGGCGTGGTGTATCGGGCTTTATGGCCGACCGTATAAATGTCCCGCCCGAGGTTGACGCCTTCCAAAAGGATTTCCTTGAGCAGGCCGGCTTCCAGGTCGCTCCGGACGGCGAGGCGCGAAAGGATGCTGACCCCCATTCCCGCCTTTACGGCCTCCCGGATTCCCTCGTTGCTCCCGAGCTCGGCGACGGTGGTCAACATCCCCGGTCCCAACTCGAGCGGGGAGAGTCGCTCCTCCAGTGTCCTCCGGGTCCCCGACCCTTCTTCGCGATGGAGAAAGGGTTGGCCTTTGAGCTCGCGGACCGGGACGGAGGGCCGTCCGGCCCAGGGGTGGTCGGGAGGGACCACGAGAACCAGCTCGTCTTTCGTGATGGCTTCGTAGACCAGACGGCTCTCATTCAGCTTTGCCCCGACGATCCCCAGCTCCACCACGCCGTCCAACACCATCTGGGAGATGGTTTTGGAGTCTTCGATTTTCAGGGCGATTTGCGTCTCCGGGTGTGATTTCTTGAACTCGCCCAGGACGCGGGGGAGCAGGTAATCGCCCGGAATCGAGCTCGCCCCGAGGCGGAGCGCTCCCCGGTCCGCCCCGGCGAACTCCCGCATGGCGTCCAGGGCCTCCTGTCTGAGGGCGATGATGCGAAGGGCGAAATCGTACAGGATCTTTCCCGCCTCCGTCAGGAGCACTTCCCGGCCGAGGCGGTCGAACAACCGGACGCCCAGTTCCTCCTCCAGATTCTTGATGTGCCCGCTCGCGGTGGGTTGGGTGAGTGACAGCGACTCCGCCGCGAGAGAGAAGCTCTTGAAATCGGCGATTTTGGAAAACAACTCCAACTGGTGGATGTCCATTCCGGCTCACTCCGCACGCAACTTTTGTATGGGAATTTCCAATGGAAATTATAACACCCGGTGAATTTGCGGATGCGAAATCTGGCACGTCCTCCCGGCCCTATGGTAACTTTTCGAGGTCCGGCTCCTGACCGCAAAGGCGCCCCTTTCCCGGGGATTGGAGAACTTCAAATGTCCTTGATCGATTTGACTCACCCCCTCAACAACGATCTTCCCGTTTATTGGCCCTGGCATCCGAAGACGAATCTTTCCCCGCATTCTTCGTACGAGGAAAACCGGTGCCTTGTCCACAAGCTGACGGTGGGCACGCACTCGGGAACGCACATCGACGCCCCCTCCCATTTCTTCGCCGGCGCGCGAAACATCGACGAGATGCCGCTGGACCTCTGGGTGTCGGAAGCCCAGGTGGTGGATTTCACCGGTAAGGGGGAGAGCGAGAAAATCACCCGGCCGGAGATGGAATCCCAAAGCGTGGAAAAGGGGATGGGGGTCATCGTCCGCACGGGATGGGCCTCCCGCCACGGGCGCGAGGACTTCTACCGGACCTATCCGCCCGTTTCGGAAGAGGCGGGGAGATACCTCATCGAGCGCGAGATCCCCTATTTGGCGGCGGATACGCCTTTCAACTGGGCCGTCCACGAGATGTTTCTCTCGGCGGGCAAACCCCTCGTCACGAACCTGAACAACCTGGACCGCATCACCCGGCCCCGGGTCCGCCTCTACGCCTTCCCCCTCCTGCTCGAGGGCGCCGACGGATCGCCGGCGCGGGTCCTCGCCGAGCAGGCCGACTGAGGGCTCCCCGGCCGCTTCCTTCGTCTGAACATGTTCCGAGCGGGGCCGGGGGAAAACCCCGCGAATCTTTTGAAGTCCGCTATTTCAGCCAGAAAGTCATCCCCGCATACGGGCTGGTGACGTACCGGTCGAGGCGGGCGAATTCTTCGTCGAACCGGCGGACGGCCTCCGCGTGCCGGAGGTCGCGCACCGGTCCCGGCTCTTTGGAATAAATCCGGGCGAGGCGGCTCCCCCCGTCATAGACACTCCCCGCCAGGTGGTAGCGGTCCACGAGCTTTTGCAGGGCCTCCGACACCGGTCCCTTCTCGATCAGGACGACGTGATCCACGGGTGGGTCGGGCCGGATATTCTGATACGCGAACAGGCGCTTGCGCCGGGGATCTCCACAGGCGCACCACACCTTCCCGAAGTAGAACTCGCCCAGGCCGATGTTTTGATTGACGTACACCCGTCCACCGGGTTTGCCGAACTTGCGGATCCAGTATCCGGCCGACTTCATCGCGCGAGACCGGTGGGAGCCGCCGACCGCCCCCTGGCCTTCCGCGGAGGTGTACCAGGCGCTGTTCGGCGTCTTCAGGCTCAGGTTGACCGCGAGGGCGCCCGAAAACGCCTCGATGAGGACGAGGGCCGTCACCGCCGCCGCGCCCCCCCGCAGCCATGCCTTCCGGGAAGACATCCCGCGGACCATCCAGTCGGCGGAGAGGAGAAAGACGGGGATTCCGCACGTTGCGATGAGGTGGACCTCCTGGACGAAAAAGATCCCGAGAAAGGGGAGTCCCAACAAGATGATCCACCAGACCATCAGTCCCCGGACCTCGAAGCGGAAGAGTCGGCGGAAATTGCGGACGAACGCCGCGAGCGCGGCCAGGATGAGGATG